>JBKSUH010000134.1:0-4757 GCA_047233565.1 Alistipes sp. | reverse complement strand
TCGTATGCCTTCCCTGCGCCACGAGGGTATGCTCGTAGGCCGCATAAAGGTCGCGGTAACGCTGCGAGACGTCCACCCCGTGCACCTCACGCGAGTCCTCGCTCCACACCATCGGAAACCAGTCGCCGGTGGGCCGGAACGACACGGCGAAGATGCCGTGCATACGGTCGTCGAGGCCCGCCCGGCATCCGAAAGAAACCAGGCATGGTCGAGCCCCGAAGGGTAATATTCCGTGAAATACCAGCGGCCGCCGATCCATACCTCGACCCAGCTGTGGTTGCCGCGGTCGTCGTGCCACGCGGGCGTCCCGGCGAAACGCGCCGGGATTCCCGCCGCGCGCAGGGCGTCGACCAGCAGCACCGAAAGCCCCGTACAGGAGGCCATATGCTGCCGCATCGACTCGGCAGGGCTCTGGTTGGTCTTTTCGCGGGCGGTGTTGTACTCCACCCCGACGTCGGCCGCGATATTCCGGTTCACGGAGTCGATCGCCGCGCGGATGTCGCGGCAAAGCGCCACGCGCCGGGCGAAGCGCGGGTAGAAATCCGCCCGCCAGCTGTCGCGCACCTCGTCCACGGCGGCATAGGGCAGTACCTCGTTCAGGAAGACGGAATCGGGCAGCGCGCGCGTCCACGGATACTCGGCGCGTGCGCGGTAGGCATACTCGACATTCTCGCGCAGCAGGTCGAGCCGCATCGTATCGCGGTCGCCCTGCGGCATATAGGCTACAAGGAAAGCCATCCCCGCGCGCCGGTCACGCGGAGTCTCGCGCAGCAGCTGCCGCAGGCTGTCGGCGCGCGGACAGTCGGCCAGCGCAGCGTCGAGCAGGGGTTCGTATTCGGCGGGAACACCGCAGCCGTAACGGCCGCAGGCGCAGAGGGAAAGTCCCAGAAGCAGGAGGAAAATGCGTTTCATCGGTTTAATTCGTTCAGGATTTGTCGGATGGTCCGTTCGTCGGCACAGGGCGAAGCGTACTCCGGCACGCCGGAACAGCCGCCCATCGAAATCTGCGGATTGCGGTATGCCATGCCGCTCGGCCGCATGCCGCGCGCGCTGAAATGGAGGGCATCGACACCCGTCGCGGCCAGTTGCCGCACGTTCGACGGATTCACGCCGCTGCCGGCCATCAGTTCGATGCGCCCGGCGGCCTGCGCCACCAACGCCCGCAGCGTGTCGATGCCTTCGACGGCCGTATTGCGGCCCCCCGAGGTCAGGATCCGGCGGCATCCGGCAGCCACCGCCGCTTCGAGCGCCTCCTCCAGGTCGCACGCCATGTCGAACGCCCGGTGAAAGGTGGTCTGCATCGGCCCCGCCTCGGCGACCAGGGCAGCCGTACGCTGCACGTCGACCCGCCCGTCGGGGGGGGGGTGAGCACGCCGAAGACCACGCCGTCGGCGCCACATTCGCGGGCGAAGCGCACCTCTTCGAGCATTTGGCGGAATTCGGTATCGGAATAGAGGAAATCCCCGCCGCGGGGACGCACCATCACGCTGAGCTGCAACCCTCCGATACGGCGCGCCATACGGATGGCGGCAGCCGAAGGGGTCGTGCCGCCCTCGTAAGGGGAGGCACACAATTCCACGCGCGTGACACCCGCACGGCGGGCAGTCTCGCACGCCTCGACGCTGTAGGCGCAAAGTTCGGTCGTCATACGGCAAAGATAAAAACGGCGACGGAAATGCAAGTCCCGGAGCACCGCAGAACAGTTGCAAAACCGGAACGGGACCGTTCATACGTTCCGGCAAAAACATCGCCCCAGCCGGAGAGCCGACGGTTCGGCCGCACGCCGCAAGCCGGACGCACGCCGCAAAGCCGGATGCACACCGCAAAGCCGGATGCACACCGCAAAGCCGGATGCACACCGCAAAGCCGGATGCACACCGCAAAGCCGGATGCACACCGCAAAGCCGGATGCACACCGCAAAGCCGAACGCCGACGGCAAACAAAAGCGGAGCGCCTGTTACGACGCTCCGCTTATCTTCAGGCTGCGCAAGCCCTATTTAACCTCGATCTGGCGCGTGGCGGCGGCGGTCTCCTCGATCTTCTTCTGGGAATGTCGATGGTCATCACACCGTTTTCGACCTTGGCCGAAATATTCTCGCGCTCGATATTGTCGGGCAGCAGCAGGCTCTGCTGGCACTGCGTATAGGAGCATTCGCTGCGCAGGTAGGTACCCTTGCGTTTCTTGTCTTCCTCCTTCTCCTCGGATTTCTTCTCCAGGGAGATGATCAGCTCGTTGTCCTCGTTGATGTGGACTTTGAAATCCTCACGGGTCATGCCCGGAGCAGCGACCTCCACCTTGTACTCGTCTTCGTCTTCGATAATGTTGACGGCAGGAGCCGTGGCGTTGCGGCGTTCGGCGAGCCAGTTGTTATCCAGAAATTCGTTGAAAATGCTCGGCAGCCAGTTTTGATTCGTTCTTGCAGGTGTCATAATCTTGTCCTCCTTGGTTTTATTCGGTTTAACTGTTTTCCTTTTTTATCGCCCCTTCCGGAGCGGTTTCATCCGTAACAGGTCAAATCCTGTGCCAGCCGCATGAAAACGAAAAAATGTCACAAATTGTCACACATCCTGCTATTCCGACATGACAAACCGGCAAAAAAACCTTCCGGCAACGACGGAATAGGCGGCCTTTTCGCAATTGCGGAAAAAAGCCTACCTTTGCCGCATGGATTTCGCACGGATACTGACCGAACGCTACGCGCTCTCGGACGAGGGCACGGGTCTGCTCATGCACTCCGCCACGCTGACGCGACACGCCCGCAAGGAGGTCATCATCGAGGAGGGGCAGCGCGATGCGGACGTCTGCTTCGTGGCCGAAGGTTCGGTGCGCACGTATGTCATGCGCGAGGACAAGTGCGTCATCTTCTCCTTCTCGTTCGAGGGCGACCCGGCTACCTCGACGCTCGGCACACAGCCCGGCGGCTTATCGCGCCAGACGATCGAAACAATGGAGCCCGCGACGCTGGTACGCATCCCCCGCGCCCGCATGGACGAGCTTTTCGCCGGGAACGCCGAACTGGCCGACTGGGGACGGCGCATGGCCGAGGAGCAGTTGCGCCGCCACGAGGACTATTTCGCCGACTATGCCTGGCGCGGCAAACGCGAACAGTACGGCCGCATGCTGCGCGAATATCCCCAGCTGCTGCAGCGCATCGCCCTGAAAGACCTTGCGGCCTACCTCCTCCTCACGCCCCAAAGCCTGAGCCGCATCCGCGCCGGGGTCAAATAATACGGAAATTACCATAAGTTAACTTTTCCCGGCGCAGAATGCCTTACTTTTGCACCACCTCAATAAAAAGAGGTGCAATTATGTTACGCGACAGTATCGATTACAAAGGCACGGCAGTCGGCAAACTCTTCCGCCGCTTTCTTTTTCCCACGGTCATGGGGATGGTCTTCTCGGCGGTGTTCGTCATCACCGACGGGATATTCGTAGGCCGGGGCATCGGCAGCGACGCACTGGCGGCAGTCAACCTCACCGCCCCGCTCTTCACGCTCGGCACGGGGCTCGGGCTGATGTTCGGCATGGGCGGCTCGGTGGTGGCATCGGTGAACCTGGCGCAGGGCAAACGCCGCGTGGCCCAGATCAACATCACGCAGTCGCTCTTCGTACCGGCACTGCTGATCGTGCTGCTCAGCGCCCTGCTGATCCTTTGCCACAAACCGTTGCTGCTGCTGTTGGGCACGCCGCCCGAACTGATGGTTCCCGCGCGCGAATACCTCGTGTGGTTCACGCTCTTCCTCACGCCGCTGGCCGTATTCAACATCCTGATGTTTATCGTGCGGCTCGACGGCGCACCACGGTTCGCCATGGCGTGCAACATCATGGCGGCCTCGATCAACATCGTGCTCGACTATCTTTTCATCTTCGAATTCGGGTGGGGGCTAGCGGGCGCGGCCGTCGCAACGGGATCGGTTACGTCGTCGGTTCGGGCGTGATGCTTTGGTACATGTTCCGCCGCAGCCGGACGCTCCGGTTCGTGAAGCTCAAGATGAGCGGCAAAAGCATGCGGCTCACGGTGCGCAACCTCTGGTACATGAGCTATATCGGCTTCCCGGCGCTGCTGAGCGAGCTGGCCATTTCGTGCCTGATGGTCGAGGGTAACTACACGTTCTTCCGCTACACCGGCAAGGACGGCGTGGCGGCGTACAGCATCGCCTGCTACATCTTCCCGATCATCTTCATGGTCTACAACGGCATCATCCAGTCGGCACAGCCGATCATCAGCTACAACTACGGCGCAGGGCTGATGCGGCGCGGCAGGGATGCGTTCGCGATGGCACTCGGCACAGCGTTCGTCTGCGGGCTGGCGGTATTCGGGTTCACGTGGCTGTTCAGCCCGTGGATCGTGGGGCTGTTCCTGACGCCCGACGCCCCGGCCTATGCAATCGCCGTGCGCGGCCTGCCGCTCTTCGCCGCCGGGTATCCCTTTTTCGGAATCAACGTCGTCACGATCGGCTACTACCAGAGCATCGAGCGCGGACGGCTGGCGACGGGGCTCACCGTGCTTCGGGGCATCGTGCTGATGGCTTTCTGCTTCCTCGTGCTGCCGCGGCTGGCGGGCGTCGCGGGGATCTGGCTCGCGGTACCGGCGGCCGAACTGGCCGTAACACTGCTCCTGCTCGTACTGCTGCGCATCGGCTACGGGATGAGGCGGTAAATGGAGAACGTGAACAATCCCGGCCCGCATTTGAATAGATGCAGGCCGGGATTACCGTTTCACGCCCCGAACCCTTGCAGGCGGCAGGCGCCTGC
>JBKSUH010000133.1:0-4995 GCA_047233565.1 Alistipes sp. | reverse complement strand
CGGTGGTTGAGGATCAGCTGGTTGTTGATCTGCAGGTAGTTGTCCGTCTGGTCGTCGTAGTAGTCGACGTGCGTGCCGTCGGCCAGCACGAAGGGGCCGTCCGAGGTGACGTACTGCCCGCTGTCGTGGTACCGGCGTCCGTAGCGCTTCATGTCCTCCTTCGTGACGCCGTTATAGGTGAGGTAGGTCTTGGCCTTGCCGCCGAACGAAACCAGTTTCAGCATCGTATTGCCGTTGTAATAGGCACCCTGGAACATGTAGGATTTGAGATCCGTGGCCCCGCGGTCGATGTAGCCGTCCGAGCCGATATGGGTCAGGCGTGCATCCACGGCCCAGTGGCCGCCCATGAGGCCCGATGAAACCTGCACGGCCTGCTTGTTGGTGTTGTACGATCCGTAGGAGAGCGATGCCGAGCCGTTGAAATCGGTCGGGAGTGCCTCGGTGGTCATGTTCACCGCGCCGCCGAAGGCACCCGTGCCATTGGTCGAGATGCCTGCTCCGCGCTGCACCTGCACCGTCCCTACCGACGAGATCAGGTCGGGCGTGTCGTACCAGTACATCGAGTGCGAGTCGGGGTTGTTCATCGAAACGCCGTTGATCGTCACATTCAAGCGCGTGGCGTCCGTGCCGCGCAGGTGGCGCACTTTGTCCGTGCCGCCGATGCCGATGTGCCCGTTTCAAGTTGGTGGCGATCATCACTGAGGGGGTCAAATTGGGCCAGGCAGCGTGGGGATGTCGGTTCCGGTAGCTGCTGCGGGCGATCTCTTTCGCGCCGGATGTCGAGTGAGTAGGCCACGGGGGTGGTCGGGGTTGCTGCGCGTGGCGGGTCACCTCGACCTCTCCTGCAATGCGGTACATTCTGACCGAATCGCCGGCAGTTATTTTGGGTTGGCGGGCTGCTTCTCTTTCAGCTTCCAGTGCAGCTGTGCGGTGGCCGAGCAGAGCGCGAAAAGGCGGCCGTGCAAGTGAAAAGAAAATCATCCTTTTCATCGTTAAACCCTTTTTGGAGTTTAATGGACTGAAAAGAGGGGTATGTGTTGTTGGATTACGCTTCGTCCCGTGTCTCGGCATTACCCGGTCTCCCGGTTCTAATGGGTATAATCTCAGCCTCGACAGCGCAAGGCACCCCTTTTGAAATATCGGGTGCAGCAAGGTAGGTAAAAATTCCAGAATTCACAATTCGGAATTCGTAATTATGTTAGAGACTGTCTCTTGTACAGTTTTCTCTAACTCTTGCAGACATTTTCATCTCTGCGAAGTTCAATTGTGAATTCTGAATGTGAATTCTTGAATTCGTGCCATGGCGAGCGTATGCTCGCTTGCTATGCAAAGGTGCCGAACCGGAAGACGATCTTCTGGCAATAGAGTTCGCCGGGTCTGAGCAGCGGCGACGGGAAATCGGGATGGTTCACGGCGTCGGGGTAGTTCTGGCATTCGATCGCCACGCCGTCGTAGTCGTCGTAACGTCCGCCGGTCTTGGTTTCGGGGCATCCGCCTGCGAGCCAGTTGCCGGTGTAGACCATTACGCTGGGCTGCGACGAAAGTATCTTTACGCAGCGCCCCGAGCCTTTTTCGCGCAGTTCGCCGACCTCGCCCAGGATGTTGGGCTGCCACCCGTCGATGACAAAAGGATGGTCGTACCCCTTGAAATCGCGGATATGGTTGAACTCCGAGCCGATGCCGGGGCGGAAGGGCCTGAATTGGCGGAAGTCCTGCGGAGTGCCCGCTGCGTCGAGCAATTTCCCGGTCGGAATTTGCTTGTCGTTCATTTCGAGCACCTTCGAGCTGTTCAGGCGCAGTTCGTGGTCGAGGATCGAACCGCTTCCGTCGCCCGCGAGATTGAAATAGACGTGGTTCGTGAGGTTCACGACCGTCGTCTTGTCCGTCTTGGCGAGGTAGGTGATCTCCAGGGCATTGTCGTCGTCGAAATCGAATACGGCTTCGACGTTCAGCTCGCCGGGGTAATTCTGGTCGCCGTCCTCCGACAGGAGCGACATGACGACGCGGTTGGTCTCGACACGGCTTTCCCAAAGACGGTTGGCGAAATTCTTCGTGCCGCCGTGCAGGTGGTTGGGGCCGTTGTTGACCTCCAGCGAGTATTCTTTGCCTTCGATGGTCATGCGTCCCGATGCGATGCGGTTGGCGCAGCGGCCGACGCTCTTGCCCGAGGCGGCCCCGTCGAAGAAGTAGCCTTCGGGGTGTTTGTAACCGAGCACCACGTCGGCCATGCGGCCTTCGCGGTCGGGCATCGTCACGGAGACGATCGCCGCCCCGAAATTCGTGATTTTCACTTCGGCGCCCTTGTCGTTGCGCATCGTGTAGAGGATGATGGCTTCGCCCTCCGGCGTCATGCCCCATACGTGTTGTTCGATAGTTACCATATTATTCTGCGGGTTTTAAGGTTGCCAGGATATGGTCGATGCGGCGCAGGGTCTCCTCCTTGCCGATGAACGACGTCACGTCGTACATGCCGGGGCCCTTGCCGGCGCCGACCAGGGCCAGGCGTAGCGTGTTCATCACCTGCCCCATGCCGTAGCCTTTCTGCTCGATCCAGCCGTGTACGATCCGCTCGGTATTTTCCAGCGAGAAATCGTCGATCGCGGCCAGTACGCTGCGCAGTTCGCGCAGGATTTCAGGGTTCTGCCCCTTCCAGTATTTCCTGGTCTGCTTCTCCTCGTATTCGGCTGGGGCCACGAAAAAGAACGACGTTAGATCCCACAGGTCGGTGATGAACGTGGCGCGCTCCTTCATGATGCCGGCGGCGCGGCCTGCGACCTCGTCCGCGACCTCGATGCCGTGCCCGCGCAGGATCGGCTGGTAGAGCGCGGCCAGTTCGGCGTCGCTCTTATGGTGCATGTACTGTGCATTGAACCATTTTGCCTTGTCGGGCTGGAAGCGTGCGCCCGACTTGGAAACGCGTTCCAGCGAGAAATTGTCGATCAGCTCCTGCATCGAGAAAATCTCCTGCTCGGTGCCGGGGTTCCACCCCAGCAGCGCCAGCATGTTGATAAATGCCTCGGGGAAATAGCCGTCCTCGCGGTATCCGTGCGCGGTCTCGCCCGTCGTGGGGGATTTCCAGAAGAGCGGGAATACGGGGAATCCCATCTTGTCGCCGTCGCGCTTCGAGAGCTTGCCGCCGCCCGTGGGTTTGAGCAGCAGGGGCAGGTGGGCGAACCGGGGCTGCACGTCCGTCCACCCGAAGGCTTTGTACAGGAGGTAGTGCAGCGGCAGCGACGGCAGCCACTCTTCGCCGCGGATGACGTGCGACACCTCCATCAGCCGGTCGTCGACGATATTCGCCAGGTGGTAGTGGGCAGCGCGTCGGCCGATTTGTAGAGCACCTTGTCGTCCAGCGTCGAGGTGTTGACCTCCACGTGTCCGCGGATCAGGTCGTCCATCGCGACCGTTTCGTTTTCGGGCATCCGGAAGCGGATCACCCACTGGTCGCCGCGGTCGAGGCGCGCCTTCACTCCTCGGCGGGCAGCGCCAGCGACGTGGCCAGCTTTTCGCGCACCGCATAATTATAGGCGAACGCCTCGCCGCGCGCCTCGGCCTCCCTGCGCAGGGCGTCCACTCCTCGGCCGTGTCGAAGGCGTAGTAGGCCCAGCCCGCCTCGACGAGTTGCAGGGCGTATTTGAGGTAGATTTCGCGCCGCTCGCTCTGGCGGTAGGGGGCGGAGGCCCTCCGACGCCCACACCTTCGTCGATCTCGATGCCGCACCATTTGAGCGATTCCAGAATGTAATCCTCCGCTCCAGGGACGAACCGCTGCGAATCGGTGTCCTCGATGCGCAGGATCATCGTTCCCTGTGCCGGCGGGCGAACAGGTAGTTGTACAGTGCCGTACGGACGCCGCCGATGCAGCGGCCTGGTGGGGCTGGGCGCGAAGCGCACCCGAACTGGTCTTTCCATAGCTGTATTCTTTAATTTTTACGATCCCGGTTTGCGGCCATGTGTCAGACGTTGAACAGGAAGTGCATGATGTCGCCGTCCTGCACGACGTATTCCTTGCCCTCGATGCCTATTTTACCGGCATCGCGGCACGCCTTCTCCGAACCCAGCGCCACATAGTCGTCGTACTTGATGACCTCGGCGCGGATGAATCCTTTTTCGAAGTCGGTGTGGATGATACCTGCCGTCTGCGGGGCTTTCATGCCGCGCACGTATGTCCAGGCCCGCGACTCGTCGGCGCCCGTGGTGAAGAACGTTTCGAGGTTCAGCAATTTGTAGGCCGATTTTATCAGGCGAGCCACGCCCGATTCCTCAAGGCCGAGGTCTTCGAGGAACATCTGCCGCTCCTCGTAGCTTTCCAGTTCGGCGATGTCGGCCTCCGTCGCTGCTGCGACGACGAGCATTTCGGCTTTCTCGCCCGCGATGGCCGCCTTCACCGCTTCGGTATAGGCATTGCCCGTCACGGCGCTTTTCTCGTCCACGTTGCAGACGTAGAGCACCGGTTTGTCGGTCAGCAGGTTGAGGTCGGCGACCAGCTTGCGGTCTTCCTTCTCCAGTTCGACCGTGCGGGCGCTGCGGCCCTGCTCCAGCACCGATTTGTATTGCAGGAGCAGCTCCACGGCACGCCTGGCGTTCTTGTCGCCGCCCGAGGTGGCCTGCTTCTGCGTTTTGGCGAGGCGGTTTTCGACGGTTTCGAGGTCTTTGAGCTGCAACTCCGTGTCGATGATGCCCTTGTCGCGCACGGGGTCGATCGAACCGTCCACATGGGTGATGTTGCCGTTGTCGAAGCAGCGCAATACATGGATGATGGCGTGCGTGTTGCGGATGTTGGCCAGGAATTTGTTGCCGAGCCCTTCGCCTTTCGACGCCCCTTTCACCAGCCCGGCGATGTCCACGATCTCGATCGTGGTCGGGATCACCCGTTTGGGATTGTCGATCTCCGCCAGTTTGACAAGCCGCTGGTCGGGAACCGTGATGACGCCCACATTGGGCTCGATGGTGCAGAAAGGATAGTTCGCCGCCTGCGCCTTCGCATTGGACAGGC
>JBKSUH010000132.1:0-5011 GCA_047233565.1 Alistipes sp. | reverse complement strand
ACATTCAGATGATTTCGATTTTGCGTCCTTCGACCCAACCCTTCTTGCCGTCGGCGATTACGACCTCGCACCACCCGTCGAGGCGGTCGGTGATCGTCACGACCGTACCCTCGTGCAGCACGAAGAGGTCGGTCGACGACTTGTCGGGCGAACTCTTCACCGCCGTGGAGGCGGTCATCACCACGGCCGAGGTGTCGTCGAGCATCTCACGGCGTTCCCCCACGGCGAACCACGTGGTCAGCATGAACAGCAGCGCCGCGACGACCGTGCCGTAGAAACCCGCCTTGCGCAGCGAAATGCGCTGTGCCAGCAGGTAGACCAGAAACAACCCCAGCATACAGGCCAGCAATGCGAGCGAAAGCAGGCTCCACGCCGTGCATCCCATCATGTGGCGGATGTCGCGCATCCACGTGACGAAGAAGAACTCGGGGATATCCTCGATGTTGTCTTTGGTGCGGGCCTCGGCGACGCTGAGGTTGTAACGGATGTCGTCGTTGCCCGGCGCAAGGCGCAACGCCCGGTTGTAATAGAGGATGGCCTTGCCGATACGGTCGTCCTTGAAATAGGCATTGCCCAGGTTATAATAGAGTTTCATGGAGCTCACCCCGCGCGAAAGCAACTCTTCGTAGGTATCGGCGGCCGCATGGAAATCGCCGTTGATATAGGCCGTATTGGCTTTGTTCCACAACTGCTCCGCAGTCTGCTCCCCGGGGGCCTGCGCCTCGGCAGGGGCTTCCCGGGAAACCCGTTGCAAGCTGTCGGCAGGCTCCTGCGCAAAGGATACCGCGGCCAGGGCCAGCGACAACAGAAAACACAAGATCATTCGTTTCATGGCGTTCTTATCTTTTTATCACCGCTTCGATCCGGGAAATGATGTCCACGCCCTCGGCGTACACCTCGCTCATCTGTGCCGATGCAGCAGGCGAATACTGCGCCTCGTCGCACTTGGTGATGATGGACGTGAAGCGCTGCGATTCCTCGACCGACACGCCGCGCTTGTGCAGTTCCTCGCGGACGTTCTCCATGGTGAGGTTGGCCACCGGGATGTTGAACTTGTCACCCATGTACCCCCACAGAGCCCGGAGCATCTCCTCGTAGAAGGCATGGCGGTTTTGCTCCTCCATATAGCGTTTAGCGACCCGGAAACGCTGCACGGCGACCTTGTTGGCACGCTTTCCGCGCACCAGCGCGGCGTTCTGCGACTCGCGGATCTGCTTGCGCAGCGCCACGTAGACCGCCGTGAAGAAGGCCAGGATTCCGAAGAGCAGCACCCAGTAGACCGCACCGAAAAGGAACGGCTCGCGCACTGGGCGCAACTGCGCGTTGCCCAGCTTGATGAAACGGATGTCCTGGCCGAGCATCTTGACCTCCTCCTTGGACATGCCGCGTCCCTGCACGACATAGGCGTCGCCCCCGCCGCCCTTGGCATCGGGCGTGATCTCCAGTTCGAGCGGACGCGAGCGCAGCGTCATGTACTGCATGCGCGCCGGATCGAAATAGCTGAATTCGACGGGCTCGACTTCGTACGTGCCTTCGGCGCGTGCGATAAAGGGGTATTCGAACTGGCGGTAGCCGGAAATCCCGGCCGCCGAGGCGTTGATCGACTCGGTCGTCTTGACGTTATACTGCTCGAACGAGGCGGGCAGCGTCAGCTTGGGTGCCTGCACGAACGTGAGGTTGCCCGTACCGGAGATCTTCACCGTATAGGTCGCCGCGGAGTTGGCGGCCAGCCGCTCCTGCGGAAGCACCGCATCCATCGCAAAACTGCCTACGGCGCCGCTGAAGCTGGCAGGAGCGCCCGCCGGCAGCGGTTTGACCGTGACGTTTATCCGCGGGCTCTGCACCTTGCGGGGTACGTTCACGAAATCGTGCCCGCCCCCGAAGAAGGGATCGAGGCTGCGCCGGCTCTGGATGACGACCTGCGCCACGGCGGTGATCTCGGCAGGCTCGATGACGAGCGTACCGGCCTGCTGCGGATAGAGCAGGTACTCCTTGGCAACGAGCGTCTCGTAGACTTTTCCGTTGAAGGTTTCGCGTTCGCGGCGGGCGTTCTCCGTATTGAGTTCCTGCGCCCAGAAGCCGTTGAACGAAGGGAATTTCACATCGTTATACCCCACTATAGGAACCCGCTCGTAGAGTTTGAAGGTCACGCGCAGCGGCTCGCCTTTGAAAACCGAAGTCCGCGACACGATGGCCCGCAACAGGATGTCGTCCTTGGCGACCCGGCTCTGCGCCGCACTCTCGGAGGAGGCTTCCTCGCGGCGCTGCGGCTGCCCGCCGGCGGCGGAACCGCCGCCTCCCGGCGCCTTGCCCTCATCCACCACCTCGATCGCCAGCGGCTTGGTACGGTAGGTAGTCCCCTCGACCGTCACCTCGGCCGCACCGACGGTGACGTTCCCAGCGCCCTGCGGCACGAGCACATAGGTGATCGTGTAATTGACCACGCGCGTCATCGAATTGTTCACGATCTGGATCGACTGTCCCTGCGCTTCGGCCGGGCCGGCGATCACGTCGAACCCTTCGAACGAAGGAGCTTTGAACGAGCCCGGCTCGGGCTGCGCGTTCAGTGCGAACTCCACGCGGAACGGCTCGCCGACAGCGACCGTCAGCGGAGAATTAGCCTCAAAAGTGACCTTCTCGGCAGCCGATGCCGAGAAGATCGCCAGCACGAAGAGTGCCGTCAGGGATATTTTCGCAATGAAATCTCTCATTGAGCTCTACAATAAAACCTTCTTTCAGATTTTACAACGTAAACTTTTGCCCGTTAGTATATCCGCGGGCCGGTTTTTAATGCTTGAAATCGGCAAAAAAATCGTTGCCTTTGTCATCGACGATGATGAACGCCGGGAAATCCTCGACGTAGATCTTGCGGACGGCCTCCATACCCAGCTCGGGGAAGTCCACGACCTCGACCGACTTGATTGAGTTCTTGGCCAGAATAGCCGCCGGGCCGCCGATCGAACCGAGGTAGAAACCGCCGTGCTTGCGGCAGGCGTCGGTCACCTGCTGCGTGCGGTTGCCCTTTGCCACCATCACCAGCGAACCGCCCAGCGACTGGAACAGGTCGACGTAGGGATCCATACGCCCGGCCGTCGTGGGGCCGAACGATCCCGAGGCCATGCCGTCCGGGGTCTTGGCAGGCCCGGCATAGTATACCGGATGTTTCTTGAAATATTCGGGCATCGGCTTGCCCTCGTCGATCATCTGCTTGATGCGCGCATGGGCGATGTCGCGGGCCACGATGAGCGTGCCTTTCAGGTTCAGACGCGTCTTGATCGGGTATTTCGAAAGGATTTCACGCACCTTGTCCATGCCTCGTCGAGGTCGATGTCCACGGCCGGGGACATCGAGGGAGCCTCGGCCGGCAGGAAGCGCGGGGTTCTTCTCCAGCTCTTCGAGGAAGATGCCTCGGGCGTGATCTTGGCCTTGATGTTGCGGTCGCCGAGCAGCTCACGCCGATGGCCACGGGGACACGAAGCCGCATGGCGCGGGCGCGGATCACCCGCACGTCGTGCACGAGATACTTGCCGCCGAACTGGGCGCCGACGCCGCTCTCGCGGCAGATTTTCAGCACCTTCTCCTCCCATTCAGGTCGCGGAAGCAGCGTCGCCCTCGTTGCCGAGGTGGGCAGCTCGTCGAGGTAGCCGGCCGAAGCCTTCTTCACCGTCGAAAGGCACATCTCGGCCGACGTGCGCCGCGTGCAGATGGCAGGTGGTAGGGCGGGCAGGCCGACGTACCGAGGTCGAAGATATGGGTCTTGATGAAATCGGTCAGCGATTTCTCGTTCAGCAGCGCCTTGGTCTGCTGGTAGAGGAAGGTCTTGTTGGCCGAACCGCCGCCCTTGGTAATGAAGAGGAATTCGTACTCCATGCCGGGGTGGCCGCCGTAAATGTCGATCTGCGCCGGGAGGTTCGTACCGGAATTCTTCTCCTCGGTCATCGTGAAAGGCACGACCTGCGAATAGCGCAGGTTGCGGTCTTTGTAGGTCTCGTAAACGCCCTTCGCGATGCACGCGGCGTCGTCGGCCCCCGTGTGACGTCCTCGCCCTTATGGCCGATGCAGATGGCCGTGCCGGTGTCCTGGCACGTGGGGAGTTCGCCCTCGGCCGCAACGACCTGGTTGAGTAGCATGGTGTAAGCCACGAACTTGTCGTTGTCGGTGGCCTCGGGATCGTCGAGGATGTTGCGCAACTTCTGCAGGTGGGCGGCACGCAGGTAGAACGACACGTCGCTGTAAGCGGCTTTGGACAAGAGTTCGAGGCCAGCGGGGTCGACCTTGAGGATCTTGCGGCCGTCGCATTCGACGACTTTCACGTAATCCTTCGTCAACAGACGGTACTGGGTTTTGTCTTCCCCGACGGGGAACGGCTCCTGATAAATGAAATCAGCCATAATCGTGATATGTTTTGTGTTTGTTAATGTCCGTTTGTCCCGTGCCCGGCATGCCGCGCGGCGCTTTTCCGCAGGCAGCCCCTGCAGCCGGGAGGCATCCTGCGCCGCCCTGCCGCCCGCAATCAACCGCATGCAGGCCGCACCGGGCATACCCTGCCCGCACACCGGGGCTTAAGGCCATGCAAAAATACAAAAAACTATCCGGATTGCACAACAATTTCCCGCCGGCTGTTATTATTTTCACAAAAAGAGAATAAAATAGCCGGATCGGACGCAATTAATTAGAATTTTTATTAAATTTGTGCGGTTTTTCGAGACAAACAATTCACTGCATAAATTAAATTATTATGGTATCGTACAAAGAATTGGGACTTGTGAACACCCGTGAGATGTTCGCAAAAGCCATCAAGGGCGGTTATGCCATCCCGGCATTCAACTTCAACAACATGGAGCAGATGCAGGCCATCATCTCGGCTTGCGTGGAGGCTTCGTCGCCGGTCATCCTCCAGGTTTCGTCGGGCGCACGCAAATACGCCAACCAGACGCTGCTGCGCTACATGGCACAGGGCGCCGTCGAGTATGCCAAGGAGCTGGGCAAAAACATTCCCATCTGCCTGCAC
>JBKSUH010000131.1:0-5069 GCA_047233565.1 Alistipes sp. | reverse complement strand
CGGTTACGCCACGTTGCAGGGTATCGTCAAGGATCCCGACCTCTATGCCTGCGCCGTGGACTACGTGGGCGTATCGAACCTCTTCTCGTTCCTGCAAACCATCCCTCCCTACTGGAAACCGATGCTCGACATGATGTACGAGATGGTCGGCAATCCCGAAAAGGACGCTCAAATGCTGCGCGAAAACTCCCCGGCACTCAACGCCGAACGGATCAAAACCCCGCTGCTGGTGGTACAGGGCGCCAACGACCCCCGTGTGAACATCAACGAAAGCAACCAGATGGTCGACGCCCTGCGCAAACGCGGCGTGCATGTCGACTACATGGTCAAGGACAACGAGGGACATGGCTTCCACAACGAGGAGAACCGCTTCGATTTCTACCGCGCGATGGAGAAATTCCTCGGCAAATACCTCAAGGGCATCGAACCCGAGGGCGAAATCGTCCCCGAAAGCAGCCGCCGGTAGTCCCAATACAGACAATCCCTAAAACGAACACAGCCTCATTTTTTTAAATAAAAAGTTCAAATTTCATAGTTGTGTGACGGAGGCCCGGATAATCCCGGGCTTCCGTTTTTTACAGCACAGGAAAGGGGGGGGGCACGGACAGCCTCACCTACGGCAGCAGCCGGAGGCGCGGGCGCCGCCAAAACGCAAAGCGCTGAGAGAGGCGTCCGGCGGCAGCATCCGACGACAGACACGCTGCGGGCAGTCAGAAGCATCCCCGAAACCGGCGGCGAGCCCTTTCCCGCAACCCGGCCGATCCAGCTACAACCAGCCTGCGGGCCGCCCCGAATTTGAATTGAGCCGCGATTACATTATCTTTGTCCCTGCAATGAACGCCGCACCCCATATCGCACGACCTGACGACGGGCTTCCGATGCCCCGCCGCCTGTGGGCCATCCTGGCCGTAGCGTTCGGCGTCTCGCTGTCGGTGATCGACAGCGCCATCGCCAACGTCGCCCTGCCCACCATCGGGCTGGAACTGGGGATCTCGTCGGCCGACTCGATCTGGATCGTCAACGCCTACCAGCTGGCCATCATGATCTCGCTGCTGTCGTTTTCGGCATTGGGCGACGTGGTGGGCTACCGCAAAGTCTATATCGGCGGCCTGATGCTCTTCACCGTGGCCTCGGTGGGCTGCGCCCTTTCGACATCACTCCCGACGCTGGTGCTGGCGCGCGTGATGCAGGGGTTCGGCGCCGCGGCCATCACATCGGTCAACACCACGCTTATCCGCATCATCTACCCCAAGGCGCAACTGGGACGCGGCATGGGCATCAACGCCACGGTCGTCGCCGTGTCGTCGGTCGCCGGGCCTACGCTGGCTGCGGGCATCCTCTCCGTCGCCGAGTGGCCGTGGCTCTTCGCCGTGAACATCCCCATCGGGCTGGTGGCGCTGTGGCTGAGCCGCCGCTTCCTGCCGGACAATCCCGTGCGGGTGAGCGCACGCCGTTTCGACTGGCGCGACGCCGTAATGAACGCCCTGACCTTCGGCTTGCTGATGGCTTCGGTCGAAGGGTTTTCGCACGGGCTCGAACCGCGGCTGCTCACCCTGGGCATCGCAGCGCTGCTCATCGTCGGGTTCTTCTTCATCCGCAGCCAGCTGCGCGAGCCCTATCCGATCCTGCCGTTCGACCTGCTGCGCATCCCGATCTTTTCGGTTTCGGTCGTCACGTCGATCTGCTCGTTCCTGGGGCAAATGCTCGCCATGGTGGCCCTGCCCTTCTACCTGCAGCACGAATTCGGCTACGACGAAGTAGCCACGGGACTGCTGATGACCGCATGGCCGGCCGTGATCATGGTCGTGGCTCCCGTGGCCGGAATGCTCGTCGAGCGCATCCACGCCGGACTGCTCGGCGGGACAGGGCTGACGGCCATGGCCGCGGGACTGTTCCTGCTGGCATTCCTGCCCGAACACCCCGCACCGGGCGACATCGTATGGCGGCTGGTGCTCTGCGGTGCCGGCTTCGGGCTTTTCCAGTCGCCCAACAACAGTATCCTGATCGCCTCGGCTCCGCACGAGAGGAGCGGAAGCGCCAGCGGCATGCTCGCTACGGCGCGTCTGGTGGGCCAGATCACGGGCGCCGCGCTGATGGCCCCTGTTCCACATCGTCCCCGAAAACAGTACCCATACGGCGCTCCTGCTCGCGGGAGGCTTCGCCCTGACGGGCGCCGTCGTCAGCATCACCCGCATCCGGCTGCCGCTGCCCGAAGGACTAACCCGGCGCAGAAAATAACCGGAAGCATCTCCGACCGAAACCCCGAAGAACCGAAACAAACATCCCTCTACACCCCGAATACAGATCCGACATGAAATATCCGTTCCTGCTCGCCGCCCTCCTGCTCTGCTCTGCAAACCTCGCCGCCCGCCACTCCGATACGGACACCCTTCTACAGCCCGACACCCTTTCCCTCCGGCAATCCGACGCGCTCTCCGCCCAGAAATCCGACGCGCCTTTCGTCCGCCGCCCTACCTGCGGCCGGGTGACACCATAGGCATCGTCACCCCGGCGCGCAAACTCAAGGAGAAGGCCGACACGGCCAAAGTCCGGGAACGCTTCGAAGAGTGGGGGCTGAAAGTGAAATTCGGAGCGCACTACGCCGACCGCGAACAGCCCTACTTCGCCGGGACCGACGCCCGGCGCGCCGCAGACCTGCAGGCCATGATCGACGATCCCGGCGTGAAAGCCGTCGTCAGCTATCAGGGCGGCTACGGATCGGTGCGCCTGCTCCCGCTGCTCGACCTCACGCGCTGCGCGAACAGCCCAAATGGATCGTCGGCTTCAGCGACGTCACCATGCTCCACATGGCGCTGGGGCGGTTGGGCGTCGAAAGCCTTCACGCCACGATGCCGGGCAAGTTCCGCTTCGGCGCCGATGAAAAACCCGAAGCGATCGTCTCGGACGAATCGTTGCGCAGCGCGCTTTCGGCCGCTGGACGCGCATCGACGCCGCCGCACACCCGCTCAACGTCTCCGGCACGGCCCGCGGACGGCTCGCGGGCGGCAACCTCTCGCTGCTCTGCTCGGCGATCGGCACGCCCGAACAGCCCGACTTCGACACCCCGACGGTGCTGTTCATCGAAGAGATCGGCGAACAGATGTACCGGCTCGACCGCATGATGCAGCAGCTGGAGCGGAGCGGAATACTGGCCAAATGCAAGGCCGTTCTCGTGGGGCATTTTACGGACATGCTGGGACAGAAGCACTTCGGCGTCTGGGACCCCTGCGACATCATCGCAGCCTATGTCCGTCCGCTGGGGATTCCGGTCGTCTTCGGCATCCCCGCAGGCCACGAAGACCCCAACGTCGCCCTCTACATGGGCCGCGAGGTCGCCGTCACGGTCAACGATGCGGGCGCAAGCGTCGAATTCTGACCGCAGGCCCGCCCCGCCGGACATTTACCCCCGTCCGCACCCTCCGCAGAAGCCTTTCCGCAAAAATAGCCGCCGCAGGGCGCGGGCTTGTCATATTTTTACTATTTTTGTAAGAGGTGGAGAATGTGCCGCCGCACAAGCCCTGCGCCGACGGGCCGCAGGCGCCGCAAACGGAATGCAAATTAAAACGCCATACTATGTTTTCAGCTAAGACCTACGCTGCGCGCCGCAACATGCTGCGTACGAAGATCGGCTCAGGGATCATCCTGCTGCCGGGCAACTCCCTTTCGCCCAACAACTATCCGAACAACGCCTACTATTTCCGGCAGGATTCGTCGTTCCGCTACTACTTCGGACTGAACACCCCGTCGCTGGCGGGCCTGATCGACGCCGATACGGGCGAAGAGGCGCTGTACGGCGACGATTTCACGGTCGAGGACATCATCTGGACAGGCCCGCAGCCCACGTTGCGCGAGCTGGGCGCAAAAGTCGGCATCGCAGCGACATATCCCCTCTCCGAACTCGAGAAACGGCTCCGCAAAGCCATTTCGCTGGGGCGCAAAATCCATTTCCTGCCCCCTTACCGCGGAGAGACAAAGCTTTGGCTGTCGTCGCTGCTGGGTATCAAACCCGCACTGCTGCACGACTACAAGTCGGTAGACCTGATGTTCGCCGTGGCCGAAATGCGCGAGAAAAAGAGCGCCGAGGAGATCGAAGAGATGGAGCGCGCGTTCCAAATCGGCTACAAGATGCACACGCTGGCCATGAAGATGTGCCGCCCGGGCGTCGTCGAGCGCGAAATCGCGGGCGCCATCGAAGGCATCGCCAAATCCTACGGTTCGGGCGTGTCGTTCCCGTCGATCGTCTCGCAGCACGGCGAAACGCTGCATAACCTCAACGCCGACGGCGTACTGGAAGAGGGACGTCTGCTGCTGTGCGACGCGGGCGGCGAAACGGTCGACAACTACTGCTCCGACCACACCCGCACCTACCCCGTAAGCGGGAAATTCACGCAGAAACAGAAGGATGTCTACAACATCGTGCTGGCGGCACACGACCATGTGGCCAACATCGTCAAACCGCACATGATGTACTCCGAGATACACAACGCCGCCTACACGACGCTGGCCGAAGGGCTTGCCGGAATAGGGCTGATCAAGGGATCGGCGGCCGACGCCGTGGCCGCGGGTGCCATGACGATGTTCATGCCCCACGGGCTGGGACACGGGCTGGGCATGGACGTGCACGACTGCGAGGCGATGGGCGAGCGGAGCTTCGACTTCTCCTCGATCGCCCAACGCGCCGCCAAGTCCGCGACCTGCATTTACCGTGCGGCGTGGCGCCTCGAACCGGGGACGGTAATGACCGACGAACCGGGGCTCTACTTCATCCCGGCGCTGATCGACAAATGCCGGGCCGAGGGCCTTTACAAGGGGATCGTCGATTACGACGCCCTGGAAGGCTACCGCGACTTCGGCGGCATCCGCATCGAGGACGACATCCTTGTGACGGAGAGCGGGAGCCGTATGCTGGGCGACAAGAAGATACCCGTCACGGTCGAGGAGCTCGAAGCAGTCGTAGGCCGGTAACGTGAAACGGATTTTCATTTTCCCGACCATCGAGGAGGCCAAGGCGTTCATCCTCACCGAGCCCCGTGACCCGGTCTTCGTCGGCGGGGTGGGCATGGCCGAAA
>JBKSUH010000130.1:0-5094 GCA_047233565.1 Alistipes sp. | reverse complement strand
TGCCAGTGCTTGAGCAGCCACGACAGCAGGTGCGAAAAGCTGATGATGCCCGCCACGGCGCCCACGACGAAGATCACGATGACCGGGATATTCAGGTCGCCCACGGCCTGCATGATGAACTGGTACTTGCCCAGCAGGAGCAGGATGAAGGCGCCCGAAATGCCGGGCAGGATCATGGCGCAGATGGCGATGGCGCCCGACAGCATGATGAACCACCACGTGTCGGGGGTCTCGGTCGGCGTGGCGATGGTGATCCACCATGCGGCGGCCGCGCCGACCAGGCATGCGGCGACAGTCCGGACGTTCCAGTGCCCGATCTGCCTGGCCACGAGCAGCGCCGAGGCGACGATCAGCCCGAAGAAGAACGACCAGATGGCAATCGGGTGGTGCGTGAGCAGGTAGGTCATCAGCCGCGCCAGCGAGAAGATGGCGATCCCGATCCCGATCAGCACGGGCAACAGAAAACGGCCGTTGACGTGGCGCCAGAACTCCTTCAGACGCAACGTGCCGAGCAGCCGCAGGGCGGTGCCGTTCACGCTCTTGATCGACTCGATCAACTCCTCGTAGATGCCCGAAATAAAGGCGATCGTTCCTCCCGATACACCGGGAACCACATCGGCCATGCCCATGGCGCAGCCCTTCGCTGCAAGCAGCAGATATTGTGTAAATTTCATATCATCGGTATTTAGCCCACAAATATAGCGAAATTGCGGGAATCGCACACACTCCGCCAACAGACGCTCCGCACGAAGAGGCGTGCGACAGGTTTCCGGCATCGAAACACCCCCGCCAGAGCCAAACTCCGACAGGGGGGAATCGTTGAAACCGGACATGCCCGACAGCCTTATTCCGGCCGGGAAGGCTATACGCCGACCTTTCGCGCTCCCGACGCTCGAAGAATTCGGGCTTGCTGCGCCGGATAAACGCGACGACCTCGCTCAGTCCGTCCGAAAATTTCTCGAAATCCTCCTTGTACAGGAAAATCTTGTGCCGGTCGTACGAAAACTGCCGTCGGGGTTGGTCACCTTGCGGCTCTCGGTTATCGTCAGGAAATAGTCGCCGCCGCGCGTGCCCGCACATCGAAAAGTAGGTGCGCCGGCCGGCTTTCACGGCCTTGGTCAGAATCTGGTCTCCATATTCCTCCGCGTCGCGGCGAGGCGTTGTCTGGGGTGTCATGGCGTGGTAGTTTTGGGATTGGGCTAGGATTAATTTTGTATAACGAATATAAGCAATTTAATCCTAAAATCCAAAACTTTCCGCCTTAATTTTCAGGCATCAGCAGCGGGCTCCCTCACGTTCCCAGCCGCCGAGAATCTCCACCGCACGCCGATAGGCGCCGTTCTGCGCCAGGTTCATCACCCGGTAGAAAGCCCCCGTATCGAACAGCCGCTGCGCCACGAGCGCCTTCAGCTGGACGCGCATCAGCGGCTCCGATGCCGCAAAACCCGCCTCGTCGAACTCCACGCCGCGCTCCGCCCCAGCGCCGTCAGGCCCGTGACATCTCTTCCGACGCCGAAAGCGGCGTCGAAAGCGGCGAAATCGGGGTAGGCGCGCCCAGCCTGCCGCGCTCGCGGTCCATGTACGAGATGACGTATTCATTGACCACGCCGCGGCGGATCAGATTGGCGTAGTAAACCGAGAATCCCGCAGTATCGGCTTCGACCATGACATCGGGACGGATGCCGCCGCCCCGTAGACCGTGCGGCCCGTGCGCAGGGTCCGGTACTCCGGCGCCCCGGCGTCGAGCGAATCGCGCACCGCATCGTCGTAGCGGCGCAGGTGGTCGAGGTAGTATTCGCGGCGTTTGCCCTTCTCGTAGGGACGCTGGATCACACGCCCGAAGGGGTGTGGTAACGGGCCACGGTGATACGCACGGCCGAGCCGTCGCCGAGTCCGATCTGACGCTGCACCAGCCCCTTGCCGAAGCTCGGACGGCCCACGACCACGCCGCGGTCCCAATCCTGCACGGCCCCGGCGACGATCTCGCTGGCCGATGCCGAGTTCTCGTCGATCAGCACCGCCAGAGGCCGTCGGGCGCCTCACCGTCGTGCGGATTGCGCAGCGACATCGGCGGCACGGCGCGTCCTTCGGTCGAGACGACCAGCGCGCCCCGCGGCAGGAAGAACCCGGCCATTTCGACCGCCTGCTCCAGCAATCCGCCGCCGTTGCCCCGCAGGTCGAGGATCAGGCTTTGGGGCCGGCCCAGCTTGTCGAACGCCTCGCGGAACTCCGACATCGTCGTGCGTCCGAAACGATTGACCTTGATATAGCCCACGCCGTCGGCGGCCATATAGGCCGCATCGACCGTGTTGAGCGGAATCTTGTCGCGGACGATCACGAAATGCAGAGGTGCCGGCTCCCGTGGCGCACGACGTCGATTTCGACCCGCGTGCCGGTCTTGCCGCGCAGGTGCTTCGGCACGTCGGTCTGCTTGAAGCCCACGGCGTCGAGCGTGTCGATGCGCACGATGCGGTCGTTGGGCATGACGCCCACGCGCTCGGCAGGCCCGCCGACGATCGTATTGACCACGATCACCGTATCCCGCAGCACATTGAACTCGATGCCGATGCCGCTGAACTCACCGTCGAAACTCTCCTGCACGCCCTTCATATCCTCCGCACCGATATAGGCCGAATGGGGGTCCAGCTCTTCGAGCATCCCTCAATGGCGCTTCGACCAGCGGCCCCATCTCCACCTCGTCGACATACAGCCCGTCGAGGTAGCGGTAAACCTGCATCAGTTTCGCAACTGCTGTGCAGCCCGATCTCCTGCGCCGCGAGGGGCAGGGCGAAAGGCGGTGAAGAAAAGTAAGACGATACGCATAGCGATAGAATTTTAAGATTCGACAATTTAAAACCGGCCGTACTGCTCCGGACAAGCCGGTGCCGCAGCACGACCGATATCGGTTTCGGGGTGCGCCTAACGCCGGACTCCAAATCCGCTGCCAGAGCGGCGAAAGGCACCTGACGCTGCTCGCCCGAACGCATGTCCTGACCGTCGCGGCCTGCGCCTCCAGCTCCTGCGAGCCGATGATGACCACGTAGGGGATGCTCCGGCGGTTGGCGTACTCCATCTGTTTCTTCATCTTGCCGCACTCAGGGTAGATTTCGGCGGCGACGCCCGCATCGCGCAGCGAGCGGAGCAGCTGCAGCGACGCGGCCTCCTCCTCGGCGCCGAGGTTGGTAAAGAACACCCGCGTCGTGAAGCTGACCTCTCGGGGAAAGGTTCAGCCCCGTCATCACGTCGTATATGCGGTCCGCGCCGAACGAGATGCCCACACCCGACATGTTGGGCATGCCGAAAATGCCGGTCAGGTCGTCGTAACGGCCGCCGCCGCAGATCGAACCGATGGCGAAATCGAGCGCCTTGACTTCGAAGATCGCCCCGGTGTAGTAATTCAGTCCGCGCGCCAGCGAAAGATCCAGCTCCACCGTCAGGCCGATGCCCGACCGCTGCACGTAGCCGAACACAGTCTCCATCTCCTCGATGCCTTCAGGCCCGTCTCCGAGACCGCCAGCACCTCGCGCAGTTTCGTGAGCTTCTGCGAATTATCGTCGCTCATCTCAAGTATCGGTTGCAGTTTGTCGACCGCCTCCTGCCCAAGTCCGCGCTCCAGCAGTTCGGACTTCACGTTGTCCAGCCCGATCTTCTCCAGCTTGTCGATGGCGACGGTAATGTCCATCATCTTGTCGGCGTGGCCGATCGCCTCGGCGATGCCGAAAGAATCTTGCGGTTGTTCATCTTGAGCGCCACGCGGATGCCCAGCGCACGGAACACCCGCTCGACGATTTCGATCAGCTCGACCTCGCACAGCAGCGACCGGTGCCGATAACGTCCACGTCGCACTGGTAGAATTCGCGGTAACGGCCCTTCTGCGGCCGGTCGGCGCGCCATACGGGCTGCACCTGATAACGCTTGAAGGGAAACGTCAGTTCGCCCTGGTGCTGTACGACATAGCGCGCGAACGGCACCGTGAGGTCGTAACGGAGCCCCTTCTCGCAGATTTTCGACGCCTGCCGCACCTCATCGCCGGACAGGCCGGCGGCGTAGTCGCCCGAATTGAGGATCCTGAAGAGGATCTTGTCGCCCTCGTCGCCGTATTTGCCCAGCAGGGTCGAAAGGTTCTCCATCGAGGGGGTTTCGAGCGGCGCGAAGCCGTAGGTGCGGAACACGCCCCGGATCGTATCGAAAATATACTGGCGGCGCATCATCTCCGCCGGGGAGAAGTCGCGCGTACCTTTGGGTATGGACGGTTTTGTATTCCCATTTTATTTCGTGTTTATCAATCTTTGTGCGGACTACTCTTCGATCAGTTTGCGGTATTTCACGCGGTGGGGCGTCGTATCGCCGCCCTGCGCCTTCTTCCACTCCTCGTATTCGCTGTACGAACCCTCGTAGAAGACCACCTTCGAGTCGCCCTCGAACGAGAGGATGTGCGTGGCGATGCGGTCAAGGAACCAGCGGTCGTGCGAGATCACTACGGCACAGCCCGCGAAGTTCTCGAGGCCCTCCTCCAACGCACGCAGCGTATTGACGTCGATGTCGTTGGTCGGCTCGTCCAGCAGCAGCACGTTGCCCTCCTCCTTGAGCGCCAGCGCCAGGTGCAGGCGGTTGCGTTCACCGCCCGAGAGCATGCCGCACTTCTTCTCCTGGTCGGCGCCCGAGAAGTTGAAGCGTGCCACGTAGGCCCGGGCGTTCACCTGCCGGTTGCCGAGCATGATGAGGTCGGCGCCGCCCGAGATCACCTCGTAGACGGTCTTTTCGGGATCGATCGACTTGTGCTGCTGATCCACATAGGCCAGCTTGACGGTCGGGCCCACGCGGAACGACCCGCCCGTAGGCTCTTCCAGCCCCATGATCATGCGGAAGAGGGTGGTCTTGCCCGTACCGTTGGGGCCGATGACGCCCACGATGCCGGCCGGCGGCAGCGAGAATTCGAGGTGCTCGTACAGCACGCGGTCGCCGAAAGCCTTCGACACGTCGTGCGCCTCGATCACCACGTCGCCCAGGCGCGGGCCGTTGGGGATGAATATTTCGAGCTTCTCCTCCTTCTGCTTCGTGTCCTCGTTCATCATCTTGTCGTAGGCCGACAGA
>JBKSUH010000129.1:0-5279 GCA_047233565.1 Alistipes sp. | reverse complement strand
TGTCGATGCGGTCGACATCGACGACTGGGCCGACGCCAACTGCCGCGAGAACATCGCTTCGAACGGCGTCGCCGACCGCATCGAACCGATGCTGGGCGACGTGCGCCGCATCGCCGGACGGCATTACGGCTTTATCCTGGCCAATATCAACCGCAATATCCTCACGGCCGACATGCCGGCCTATGCCGCAGCGCTGGAGCCGGGCGGCGACCTGGTGATGAGCGGTTTCCTGGAACAGGACGTCCCGGCGATAGTCGCCTGTGCCGGGGAACTGGGCCTGCGCCCGGTGGCGACCGCTGCCAGGGAGGGGTGGATGATGGTTCACGTGCGCAAAGGGTAGGTGAAGACGTACAAAGGGCGCGGGGTCGTTCTCCATACGCTCAAATACGGCGACTCGTCGATGGTCGTCTACCTGCTGACCGACACCGGGGGGCGCCGCAGCTACATGGTGCAGGGCGTCCGCAGCCACAACGGGCGGGGCTCGAAGCTGGCACTTTTCCAGCCGATGTTCCCGGTCGAGTTCGAAGGGCTCGAATCGTCGCGTCAGCAGATGCACCGTTTCAAGGAGGTGCAGGGCGGCTTTGTACTGCAAAGCCTGCCGTTCGACGTGCGCAAATCGACCATGGCGCTCTTCATGGCAGAGGTTTTGTACCGCCTCGTCAGGGAATACGACGAACCCAACGAAGCGCTTTTCGACTTCGTGTGGAACTGTGTCGGGGCGCTCGATTCGATGGACGAGGGGGTGGCCAATTTCCACCTCTGGTTCCTGGCCAACCTGAGCCGTTTCCTGGGTTTTTGCCCGGGCAACGACTACTCGGCCGGCGATTGGTTCGATATCCGAGAGGGACTTTATACCAAAACTCGGCCGCAGCACGTTAGTTTTATGACACAGGAATGTACGCGTATTCTGCGCGATATGATGGAGTGCGACGTGCGTTGCCTGGCCGAAATCGGCCTCAACCGCACGCAGCGCGTCGAGTTTCTCAATGCCGTGCTGGTCTATTTCGGCTATCACCTCGATGCCATCAGCGCGGTGCAGTCGGTGCGGATCCTGCGGGAAGTGTTCTAAGGGAATTGTAATTTTGGAGAGACCAAATAAAAGATAGGAGGGATAGTTATGAAAAGGATGTTTATTCTGGCGGTCGCCCTGCTTGCGGCCCTTGCGATTTCGGCGCAGGAACCCAATAAGTTCGGGCTGAAAAAACCCGATTCGCCCCGCTCGGGGAAGTATGAGCTTCCCGATTCGCTCCGTAACAAGTTCGAGCTTCCCGACTCGCTGGCGCATTTGTCGCCCTGGAAACCCGATTACCGTGCCGAGGGCCGGATGAAGGTCAAACCCTCGGTTACGATGACTTCGGTGGTGGTGATCCATAAGGAGAACCTGCCCTCACGTGTCACTGTGATCGACAACAATACATTGCGGCTGGGACGGCATTTCACCATCTCGAACGGCCAGGCCTGGAACAACGGTTCCTTCCCCGATGCGTTCCTCGATGCGCGGACGCTCTCCTTCCCGATGCCCCGATAAGTGGGGTATGCAGATGCGCTTCGGATGCCTATCCAGCGCGGTTTTGCAGTGATTTGGTCGGGGTATCTGTCCGAATACGGGCGTAACGCGGCTGCCGGTGTTGTCGTCGGACGCTGCGATCCGTCGTAGGGGCGCATGATGTGGATGCACAACGTCTGACCTATGCCCGAACCGTCGGGCTTGGGGTGAAGGACGGCGTGTCGTGAAGAACAGCCTAAAGATATTTCATACTTCGGCGGGGATTGCCCCGCCGTTGTCGTTTGTTGCGGTCGCGGCGTTCTCTTCGGCGATGCGCTAGACAATTTCGATGCTCGCACCGACCTCGATACCCGCGATGCCCGCGCTGGTCTCGATGCCCGCGCTGGTCTCGATGCCCGCGCTGGTCTCGATGCCCGCACTGGTCTCGATGCCCGCACTGGTCTCGATGCGCGAAACGACCTCGATGTCCGCGCCGTCTCTGGCGCCACCGCCTCGCGCGCATTTTCGTGCAGGTTCACGACCGTCTGCCCCACAAGCGTCCGCTCCTCTTTTTCGGGTGTTCGCCTGCCCCCTCCGGGCCGGTGCGTGAGGTATTTGCGTCGCAAACGGCCCTCCTTGTTCGTTTTCAGTCCGGTCGCTGCCGCGTTCGGATGCCTTTCGGACCCGGTTTTGTTCTTTTTAGGTATTTTCGCGTATTGATCGGTTGCGCCGAATTTGCGACTTTTGCAGACCCAAACGATTCTGTTTATGAGATTGATTTTACCAGTTTTGCTGTCGTTCGGGCTGTTTTGCGCCTCCTATGCCCAACAGCCCGATACGCTCTGCACGGCTACGGTCGGGGAGCTTTCCGCAGAGGTCGCGGCGCTCAAGGCCAAAACGTCCGCATGGGACAAGGTGCTGGCCGCCCTGCCTGCGATTTCGGGATACCTCCAGACCGGCTACGAATGGAGCGATAACTCGTCCTCCTTCTTTATCAAGCGCGTGCGCCTGAGCCTGTCGGGCAACATCGCTCCCAAACTCGACTACCGCGTTCAGATCGAATTCGCGTCGCCGAAGATCGTGGACGCATATTTGTGTTACCGGCCGTTCGACGAGCTGAATCTCCAGCTGGGCGAATACAAACTGCCCTTTTCGATCGAGAATACCGAATACGTGCCGCTCAGGTACGAGTTTATCGAGTACCCGTTGTCGTTGTGCAAGCTGATGGGTTTCAACGACCTCTGCGGGCTTTCGGCCACTGGCCGCGACATGGGCGCGCAGCTGTTCGGAGGATTTTTCAAGCGCGACGGATACAGTATCCTGAACTACAACTTCGGCGTTTTCAACGGCGAGGGGCTGAACGTCAAGGATAAGAACAAAAGCAAGGACATCGTGGCGCGCTTTACGGTCAAGCCCGTCGCCGGATTGCAGTTCGCGGGATCGTACTACTGGGGCGAGTACGGCGAGGATTACCTGAAGCGCATCCGTTACGGTGCCGGTGCCTGCTACGATTACGGGCGCCTCGTCCTGCGCGGCGAATACATCTGCGGCACGACGGGCGGCCTCGACAGCGAGGGGTGGTATGCCGTGGCCGGCTGGCGCGTGACGAAGACGCTGCTGCCTGCCGTGCGCTACGATACCTTCCTCGAAAACACCGCCCGCAGTTCGAGCCGCCAGACCAACTACACGGCGGCCCTTACGTGGCAGCCGGTGAAGTACCTGCTGCCAGCTGAACTATACCTACGAAGATTACGCTGCCCGCGACGTCTCCGGCCGCAATGTGGTTGCGCTGATGCTTTCCGGCATATTCTAATACTGAAAACCGAACGCCTTATGAAAAATGGATGGAACAATTCCGGGTCGAGGACTGGGTGGTAGTCTGGGTGAGCATATCCCCTGCTGGCGCTGGCGGCGATCGTGCCCGCCGACTTCCCAAAGTCCCCGCGACGCTGCTGGGCGGCGCTGCGTGGAGCAATATCGCCTGTCTCTTCGCCATCGTGCTGGTGGTGCTCTATGCCGGGTGCCTGATGCTGCGGCGACCGCTCAGGGGGCTGCTTGCGTCGCTCGTGGTCGTCTTCGCCGTCTCGTTGCTGGCGCAGATCGTCGCCAAGATCCCCTCCGTGTCGTATTACGGCTTCGAATCGGTATTCTTTTCGGTGCTCTTCGGGTTACTGATCCGCAACGTGTGGCATGTTCCCGCGTGGCTGAAACCCGCGATCCAGGGTGAATTCTACATCAAGATCGGCGTCGTGTGCCTCGGTGCCACGATTCTCTTCAGCGACGTGATGAAATCGGGTGTCTTCGGTCTGGTGCAGGCGTGCCTGGTGGTCGCCGTCGTGTGGTTCTTTGCCTTCCGGATTTCGCGCCGCATGAAGGTCGACGAACGCTCGGCGATGATCCTTTCGAGCGGCGTGTCGATCTGCGGCGTGTCGGCCTGTATCACGGCGGCCCGCGTGGCGGGCGGCGACGACCGGAAACTTTCGTACATCGTTTCGCTGGTGCTGATCGTCGTCGTGCCGATGATCTATCTGATGCCGTGGTTGGCGCATGCGATCCTGCCGCATATTTTCGACGATCCGCATGTCGTGCAGGAGGTCGCCGGGGCGTGGATCGGCGGTACGATCGACACTACGTCGGGTGTCGCCGCATCGAGCATGATCGTGGGCGAAGTGGCCAACCAGCATGCCGTCATCATCAAGGCTGCGCAGAACGTACTGATCGGCGTGGTGGCGTTCTTCATCGCGCTTTACCTCTCGACGCGCCGCGGCGATAAGGCCGGGCAGGCCCCGTCGCTGGGGATCGTGTGGGAGAAATTCCCGAAATTCATCATCGGCTTCGTTGCCGCATCGCTGGTATTCAGTGTATTGCAGGGAAACGGCCTTTTCACGGCCGATGCCAGGGGCAAACTTGCCGAGCCGGGGGTCGCCAAAATGTTCTCGACGGTATTTTTCTCGCTGGCCTTCGTCTGCGTGGGGCTCGATACGCGCCTCAAGGATATCGTTTCCCGGGAGAACCGCAATCTGCTGTGGGCGTTCCTCGCCGCCCAGGCTTTCAATATCGTCGTTACGTTCCTCATCGCGCTCGTGCTGTTCGGCGTGCTGAAACCGATGCTGGGATAATCCCCGGCAGATGCCTTTCCATAGCCCCCGGAACCGAAGTTCCGGGGGCTTTTCATGCTTCCGGCCGGGCTGTAATGCTCGTCTGTCGTTTGCCGTCCGCCAACCCTGCCCCGTCGATCTGTCGATCCGTCCGTCCTTTCCGTGCGTTCGCTGTCCTGTCCGCCGTGTCCTGCCGGCTCCGTTTGTCTGTGGCCTGCTCTGTCCTGCCTGTCCGGTTTGCGGCCTACACGTCTGTCGTGTCCCGTCCGCCGGTGCCTTGTGCTGCGAGGGATTTTCTTGTCCGGAATACCTTGGACGCAATGCCGTTATGGCCGAATAACATATTTTTCAGCCTTTTTAAATTGTCCGATGGTTAGTTTTGCTGCCATGATCCCGCCGGGACATGCATCCGTGCACCTCCGGCGGCGTGGAAAATTCCAATTCTAACCATAAACAACTAAAATGTATGGCAACAGTAAAAGTCAAGCTCAGGGAATCGTCGGTCGGCGGGAAAGCGGGAGTAATATATTACCAGCTTTGCCATCGGCGCAAATCGCAGCAGATAACTACCTCCATGCGTCTCCAGCCCCGGCAGTGGGATGCAAGGCGCGGGTGTGTCATCACGCCCCTTTCGGGCGAAGCCCATGCGTTGCTGTCTGTGCAGCAGCGGATCGACCGTGATTTGTGTCTGTTGC
>JBKSUH010000128.1:0-5316 GCA_047233565.1 Alistipes sp. | reverse complement strand
GCTCCGTACGGGCATCCGCCACCTCGACGCCATCCTCCTCACGCACGAACACAAAGATCATATCGGCGGGCTGGACGACGTGCGGGCTTTCAACTTTGTCGATTACCCGCCGCTGGTGCACAAGGTCGACATTTACGCCGCACCCCATACCCTCGGCGTCGTGCGCAAGGACTTCGACTATGCCTTCGCGCAGGATAAATACCGCGGCGTGCCCGAAATCGAGTTGCATGAGATCGACGTCACCCGGCCGTTCCGGGTCGGGGGACTGGAGGTCGTTCCCGTATCGGGACACCATTCCGACCGTTTCGCCGTTACGGGCTACCGTATCGGCAGGCTGGCCTACCTGACCGATTTCAAGACCATCGGGGATGCCGAGGTCGAAAAACTCCGGGGCGTGGAGGTGCTCGTCGTCAACGCGCTCCGCTTTACGGAGCATTATTCCCATTTCAACGTGGCCGAGGCCCTTGCGCTCATCGCCCGCGTCGCCCCGCGCGAGGCCTACCTCACGCACATGTCCCACGACATCGGCCTGCATGCCGTGACGGAGCCGACGCTCCCCCGCGGCGTACACATGGCCTACGATACGTTGCAGCTTGAAATAAACGATTGATATGAAAGATTTTAAAAATAAGGTCGTCATCGTGACGGGTGCTTCGTCGGGTATCGGCGAGGCGATGGCACGCGAGTTCGCCGCACAGGTCGCCCGCGTGGTGCTGGGCGCGCGCAGCGTGCAGAAATTACAGCTTATCGCGGGCGACATCCGCTCCCGGGGCGGGCAGGCCGCCTATTGCGGCGTCGACGTGACCGATGTCGGCGAGTGCCGCGAACTGATCGACACGGCCGTACGTGAGTTCGGGGGGATCGACGTGCTGGTTTGCAACGCCGGGCTTTCGATGCGCGCCATTTTCGACGACGTCGACCTGGAGGTGCTGCACCGCCTGATGGACGTCAATTTCTGGGGTACGGTCAACTGCTGCAAGTTCGCCCTGCCGTACCTCCAGCAGTCGCACGGTTCGATTGTCGGCATCTCGTCCGTCGCCGGGCTGCACGGGCTGCCGGGGCGCACGGGCTATTCGGCCTCGAAGTACGCCATGACGGGTTTCCTCGAAACGCTGCGCATCGAAAACCTTAAAAAGGGACTGCACGTGATGATCGCCTGCCCGGGTTTCACGGCATCCAACGTTCGCTTCTCGGCCCTTACGGCCGACGGCACGCAGCAGGGCGCAACCCCGCGCGACGAAGCGAAGATGATGACCCCCGAAGAGGTCGCCCGCATCGTCGCCCGCGGCATACAGAAGCGCAAACGCCTCTGTCTGATGGAGAACGAGGGGCGTGCCACGCATTTCGTCAAGAAGTTCGCCCCCGGCTTCCTCGACCGCATGTTCTATCTGGTGACGTCCTGGGCGAGCCGGATTCGCTTCTTTCAAGCTAGCCGGAAGTCGGATGGCAGGGGCGGGAACTTACGAAGCGTTCCCGCGCTCTTTTTGACCAGCACTCCTTCCGCGGGACCTGCGTTTTCGGCGGCGGGTCGTGTCGTCGCTGCCTGCCTTGCCCACGGAGGTACATGTCTGCAGCGCGACCACCCAGAAGGCGCGGAGAGAGGCGGGAGTGCCAGTCCTTCTCATCCCGTGAAGCGGAAGTAATTCCCCGGAACGCTTTCCCGCAAAGGTTCCGGGGAATTTTCCTGGGCGGAAGCCGGTTCTCCCATTTGGAGCAGATCAGACGAGATTTCCTTGGCAGTTGTGCACGCGCGTCGATGATGTCGGCGAAGAGGTCGGCGACCGACAGGACGGTGAATTTGTGCAGGATCACTTGTTGGGGGTTGGAGCGGAATGGTGTCGGTCACGATCACCTCCTGCAGCGCGCTGTCGTTGATGCGCTCGTAGGCCGGGCCCGACAGCACGGGATGGGTGATGGCAGCGCGAACGCTCTTCGCCCCGCGTGACATGAGCATGTCGGCGGCCATGCAGATCGTGCCTGCCGTGTCGATCATGTCGTCCACGATCAGGATATTGCGGCCCTCGACCTCGCCGATGGCGGTCATCGTGCCCACGACGTTGGCCTTGGCACGTTCCTTATGCGAAATGATGATCGGCGTGCCGAGCAGCTTGGCATAGGTGTTGGCACGCTTGGCGCCGCCCATGTCGGGAGCGGCGATCGAGAGGTCCTCGATTTTCAGGCTTTTGATATAGGGGATGAAGATGCCGCTGGCATAGAGCGCATCGACCGGTACGTCGAAGAAACCCTGTATCTGGTCGGCATGCAAGTCCATCGTCATCACGCGGTCTACGCCTGCGGCCATCAGCAGGTTGGCTACCAGTTTCGCGCCGATCGGCACCCGGGGCCGGTCTTTCCGATCCTGTCGTGCCCAGCCGAAGTAGGGGATTACGGCCACGACCTTGTAGGCCGAAGCGCGGCGCGCGGCGTCGATCATCATCAACAGCTCCATCAGGTTGTCCGAGGGCGGGAACGTGGACTGGATGATGAATACCGTGCAGCCGCGGATCGACTCGTTGTAGCAGGGCTGGAATTCACCGTCGCTGAAGCGCAGGACTTCCGATTGTCCGAGCGTCGTACCGAAACTCGCCGCGATTTTTTCGGCAAGGTATTCCGATCCGCGACCCGAGAAAATTTTGATTTTGTGGATAGCCATAGGTTACGAGGATTTTTGATGGTGCAAAGATAGCATAAGCCGTCGGAAAAACGAGCCCTGCGGGCAACCTTTTTTCAACAATCGGTTAAACATCGAGGCATTCGCCGATGAAGCCGAGGATCTCCTCGCGTCCCGTACCGCGTTCGCCCGACGAGACGAACATCGGCGGCAGTTCCTCCCATTGCTCGCCCAGCGTGGCCTTGTAACGCTCCACGCTCTTGGCGCACTGCGTCCTGGAGAGCTTGTCGGCCTTGGTGAAGACGATGCCGAACGGAATGCCGTTCATGCCCAGCATCTCGATGAAGCGCAGGTCGATCTTCTGGGGTTCGAGCCGGATGTCCACCAGCACGAACAGGAAGTGCATCTTCTCGCATTTGAGCACGTAGTCGGTGATGATCTTGGCGAAATCGCTGCGCATGGCCTTCGACGTACGGGCATAGCCGTAGCCCGGCAGATCCACCAGATACCATGCGTTGTCGATCAGGAAGTGGTTGATGAGCCGTGTCTTGCCTGGCGTTCCCGATACTTTGGCCAGCCCCTGCCGTCCGGTGAGCATGTTGATGAGCGACGACTTGCCGACGTTGCTGCGCCCGATGAAGGCGATGTCTTTCAGCGCGTCTTTGGGCACCTGCGAAATACGCTCGGAACTGCACTTGAATTCGGCTTTGTTGATCTGCATGTTGTCGGAGTTTGCGGCAAAGACAGTGCGGGCCGGGCGCCGGGCCGCTGTCTGTCTGAGCGGATGTCTGCTGCAAAGATAGCATTTTAGCATCTATATACAAATTATACCGCATGGGAAAACCGCCGGTCGTTTTCGCGCCTTCGGCGTCGTTTGCAATTCTGACCCACCCCAAACCCCCGCCTCAGGCAGGAGCTTAGTGCCGCGAAGCGGCAAAATAGGTGCTGACGAACGGTCGTGAAAATGGTATATGGGGGCCCTGCTCCGGAGTCTACCAGACGAGCGACACCACAGCGGGCAGTGGTCCGAAGCGACGGTGGTGTAATCCACCGTGCGTTCGGCGATTTTCGCCGACTGCGGCAGGCCGCGGCCCAGTATGTAGTCGATGCGTATCGAAGGACGGTCCGGGGAACGTAAGCTGCGCGGTGTCCGACAGCGGCCTGAATTCGCCGCCCAGCCCGCCGATTACCTTCCCGGCGTCGTCCATGTTGAAGTCGCCCGCCAGCAGCACGGGTTTGCGGCAGGTGTCGGTGGCTTGACGGATGATCGGCAGCGATGCGCGCTGGTCTTCGGGCGTGAGCGATAGGTGCGTGACGCAGACCACATAGCCGGGAAATTCCGCCATCAGCAGCACGCGCGCCTCTTCGCGCCCCGGAAGCGGGATGCGGCGCACCGAGAGCGGCTCGGCGCGCGACAGCAGCCCGATGCCGTAACCTCCGCCGTCGTAATCAATCGCGCGGCAGAAACGGGCGTGCATGCCCGTCATCCGGCCCAGCTCTTCGGGGATGAAGCGGCCGTTCATGCGTCCCGTCACGCTGTCCACCTCCTGCAGGGCCACCACGTCGGGCACGACTGCCGATGACCTCGGCGATGCGGCCGAGGTCCTGTACGTCGCCGCTCCGCGGCCGTTTCGGATGTTGTAACTCATGAATTTCACGGCCGTGGTCTGCGTCGTGCAGGCCGCCGGCATCAGGGCGCAGAACAGAACTGCCAGTGCGACGGAAAAATATTGCTTCATGACTTTTCGGGATTTTCCGCAAAGGTAATACAACCTCCCTGAATGCCAAATAATCCGGACCGCCGTTGCGTCCGGCGTTCCTGTCTTCCGTTCCTGTCTTCCGTTCCTGTCTTCCGTTCCTGTCTTCCGTTCCTGTCTTCCGTTCCTGTCTTCCGTTCCTGTCTTCCGTTCCTATCCGGCATTCCCGTCCGCCGTTGCGTCCGCCGTTGTATCCGGCATTCCCGTCCGCCGTTGTGTTCGCCGTTGCGTCCGGCGTTCCCGTCCCATGCGACCGCGCGGTGTGGGCTCCGGCGGCGATGGTAAATGCAGACTAAAAACCGGATATTCAGATTTTTCGGACTTTTTCCGTTGTTATTCCCGGTAATTTTTCGTACCTTTTAGCATCCGATTTGCAGCGACCGATATATTTAACTTATCATGCTTATGAAAACTCGACTTCCTATCGTGCTCGGCGTTGCGGCGCTGGCCTTTCTTCCCACCGAATCCCCGGCCTGCACGCGGGCCGTTTACCTCGGCCCCGAGGGTATGACCGTCACCGGGCGTACCATGGACTGGCGCGAGGATCCGCTCACCAACCTTTACATCTTTCCGCGCGGTACGGCGCGGCGCGGGGCGAACACAGACAACACGGTGTTCTGGACCTCGAAATACGGCACCCTGTCGGCTGCCGGCTACGACATCGGCATCACCGACGGCATGAACGAGGCCGGGCTGGTCGCCAACCTGCTGTTCCTGCCCGAATCGGTCTACGAACGCCCGGGCGATACGCGCCCGGTCATGGGACTGAGCATCTGGACGCAGTATGTGCTGGATAATTTCGCTACGGTCGACGAAGCCGTTGCGGAGCTTTCGAAGGAGAAGTTTCGCATCGACGCCCCCGACCTCCCGAACGGTGTCAAGTCGCGCCTGCACCTGGCCATCTCCGACGCCTCGGGCGACAGCGCCATCTTCGAGTATGTCGACGGC
>JBKSUH010000127.1:0-5497 GCA_047233565.1 Alistipes sp. | reverse complement strand
AGGGATTCCTGTTCGTGGACGAGGTCGTGGTGGAATAATCGCGACGGGTGCCCGCCGCAGTGTCCGGGACATTCGGGGCGTACCTGTGCGGCCTTCGGGGCGTTGCCCGGGTGACCGGCAGGACGGATAGCCCGGGCGTTCGGATAAGTTTCGGCAGGGGCCGTGCGGTATTTTCGTACGGCCCCTGTCGTTTTGCAAGGGCGGTTTTTCGGGCGCAGGTGTCCGTCCGATTTAAAAAAAACGTACATTTGTGCCCATGATTGAACGACATATCGACATAAACCGATTCGACTACGACCTGCCCGACGGGCGGATCGCCAAATTCCCGCTTCCGGAGCGGAGCTCTTCGAAGCTGCTCGTTTACCGGGGCGGGGAGATCTCGGAGGCGCATTTCGCCGACATGGGCGACGTGCTGCCCGAGGGACAGCTGCTGGTATTCAACAACACGAAGGTGATCCGGGCGCGAATCATCATGCACAAGCCTTCGGGGGCGCGGATCGAGGTTTTCTGCCTCGAGCCCCACGACCCGGCCGACTACGAGCGGGCGTTCGCCGTCACGGGAACCTGCCAATGGTCGTGCATCGTGGGCAACCTCAAGAAATGGAAGGAGGGCTACGTGGAGATCAATTTCGAGCATGAAGGCCGTCCGGAGCACCTGCGGGCATGGATTGCAGAGAACCGCGGCCGCGAACACACCGTGCGTTTCGAATGGTCGGCGGCGATGACCTTCGGACAGCTGCTCGAGTACCTCGGCCGGATTCCGATTCCGCCCTACCTGAACCGCGAGAGCGAGCTGATCGACTATACGCGCTACCAGACCGTCTATTCGAAATTCGAAGGGTCGGTGGCGGCGCCTACGGCGGGGCTGCACTTTACCCCGGAGCTGATCGAGGGGATGAAGGCGCGCGGCTTCGGATTCGAGGAGGTGACGCTGCACGTCGGGGCGGGGACGTTCCTGCCCGTCAAGGACGAGGAGACGCCGCGCGGCATCCGATGCACACCGAGCATTTCGAGGTGCGCCGTGCGACGGTGGCCCGCCTGCTGGAGAAGTGAGGCTATCACCGCCGTGGGAACCACCTCGTGCGTACTCTGGAATCGCTTGCGGCTACTTGCGTGGGGCGCATCCGCATCGGCCGGGACGCTCGATGCCGGGCGGGTCGTGGGGCAGTGGGAGCTGTACGACATTCCCGCGGAGTTTTCGGGCCGCGAGGCGTTGCAGGAGGTTGTCGGGGTATATGGAGCGCGAGGGGCTGGACCGGCTGAAAGCCTCGACGCAGATTATGATCACGCCGCTGGACTACGAGTTCCGCATCGTGCACAATATCGTCACCACTTCCACCAGCCCAAATCGACGCGCTGCTGCTGCTGGTTTCGGCCTTTGTGGGCGACGGGTGGCGGCGGATTTACGACTACGCCCTCGCCACGGCTTCCGCTTTTTGAGCTACGGCGATTCGTCGGTGCTGCTGCGGGAATGACCGTTTATGCGGAACGGAAAAGGGACGCCCGACGAGGACGTCCTTTTTATCGGCGCAGGCGGATTAGAAATTGTATCCGACGCTGATCGTGAAGCAGTTGTTGCGCATCGTGCCCTCGCCGTCGCTCTCCTTGACCAGATTCAGGCAGCCGATGTCGTAGCGCCAGTCCGAAGTAAATGCGTTTCCAGACGACGCTCGGCCCAGACGCACGCCCAGGTCGGAACGTTTCAACCCGCCTTCGTCTCCGAAGATGTCGCCTTCTCGTCGCCGACCTTCACTTTGCCGCCGATGCCGAGCCCGTAGAAAGGCCTGCGAAGGGCTGGATCGTGACGACGTCCTGTGATGTTGAAGTGGTAGTTCACCAGCACGGGATTTGCAGGTAGGAGGGGCGGAAGCTCACGCCGTCGACCTGCCGCCGCGGCTCGAGAAGGCAAGCCCGGTTTCGAGGTAGAAGGGCAGTTTGTTGCAAAGCAGGATCTGATCGGTCACGGCGACGTGGAACGAGGCCCGCGAGTCGGTGCTGATGGACGCACCCTCCGGGCCGAAATCGAGTAGCTCGACAGGTTCAGTCCGGCCGGACGCCCAGGATGTTCTTTCGTAGTTTTGTGCCGAAATGGCATTTGTTCGCAGGATGGCGCCACGATACAATACTTTTTCATAATGAATGGGTTTGGGTTTGTATACGTGGCAAATATAGGATAATTTTTTCAAAAATCCCCCCCGAAATTTTTACGAGACAATGAAAAAAATATCCGTAAATGATTTGCTTTTAGCAGGATAGCTATCGGATGTCAGAAATTGTAACCGATGGTTACGGTCAGGCAGTTGTTGCGTATTTCGGCGCGCTCGGGCTGGAGGCGTAGCCGAAGAATTCGCCGCCCCGGAACAGTCGCGGCAGCCGATGTCGTAGCTTATGCCTGGATAGATGCGTCTGATGACGAACCGGCGCCGCACGCACGCCGAAATCCATGCGGAGGAAGCCCGGGCGCTGAACATATCCTCGTTGCCGTATTCGGTCTTCATACGCCTGCCCCGGATGCCCACGCTGCCGTACATGCTCGCGAAGGGCTGGATCGTGAGGAGATCCCGGATGTGGAAATGGTAGTTGACGAGCAGGGGACCGCTGCATCGTAGAACGGACGCATGGTCAGTTGTAGATGTCGCCGTAGATTTCAGCGGCAGCCCTGCCGCCGCGGCCGAGAGCGAGACGATGCCCGTTTCGAGGTAGAGGGGCAGGGCTGCGGTGGAGCAGGATCTGGTCCGTCACGGCGACGTGGAACAGAGGCCCGCGAGTCGGTGCTGAAGGACGTACCTCCGGTCGAAATCGAGTAGCTCGACAGGGTTCAGTCCGGCGCGGACGCCGCAGGATGTTCTCTCATACCGCTGCGCCCGGACGGCTCCCGCCGACAGCAGGACGAGCAGGATGAATGCGTATCTTTCCATGGAGGCCGATGAAATTATGCTTCGGGTGTAGCAGCTGTTCGCAGGGCGAGTTTCTTGACCCAGACCACGAAGCCGCCCGTGAGGATGAGGTTCAGTACCAGCGTGAGCACCGAGATGATGAGCGCCGGGCCGCCGAGGCTGTATCCGAGGGCGATGAAGATTACGCCTGCGCCCACCTCGCCGCGGGTGAACATGCCGATCGAGAGCGCCAGGCGCTCGCTGACCTTGCGGTCGCGGTAGAAGAAGAGCGGCACGAGCTTGCCCAGGTTCGAAAGCACGGATACCGTCACGACATGCAGGAGGAGGGTGCCCCACGGCATCATGGGTTGCGATCCCGTGACCGAGGCGGCGGCCGCGGTGTCGGCCGGGGCGCCCGTGACGAGCGGCATGCTGAGGCCTACCAGCAGCATGAAGAGGAACGATATGCCGGTGGTGATGCGCCGTTCGGCGGCGGTGTCGATCTCCTTGTGTTTCATCAGCATGCCGACGACGAACGCCGGGAGCAGGACTTCGATATGGATGCTGTTCTCCGGTCCGTAAAGCCGGGCCGTGACGATGTGGACGAGCTGGGTCAGGGCGCAGACCACGACGGCCAGCCCCAAGATGGTTTTCCAGTCCTGACGTACGTTCCACGTCGCCTGCCAGCGCCAGCCGACGGCCAGCAGGAGGGTGACGACGGCGATGATGGCGAACATTTGCCACCGCAGGCCGGTCATCAGGATTTGCAGGGGATCATCAGCAGGATGGTGTCCAGATCGTCGAAGATGGCCAGCACCTGTATCTTTTGTAAATCCAGCTTTGCTTGAGGCTCAGCGCCGCGAGCATCGTGAAGAGGATGCCGGCTGAGGTCGGGGCTGCGAAACGGCTCAGCAGCAGGTTTTCCTTCCAGGCCGCGGCGCTGCCCCACAGCGGGGGCGGCAGCAGGACGAAAATATAGTAGAGTACGATGAGTATCCAGGGCAGCGCCGCGGTGGCCATGGCGATGAAGTAGTCGGCCGTGTAGGATCGCCAGCGGGATTTGTCGATCTCGAATTCGCGCCCCACATTGATCATGATGAACCCCAGGCAGACGTAAAGCAGGGTGTCGGAGCAGGTTTTGAAGCTTGCGTATCCTGCACCGAGCGCCCCCGGGAGGAGTTGGGAGATGACGAGTCCCAGCATCAGGAACAAGGAAAAGGAAAGGACTTTTCGCATTAATTGATAGTTGTTTAGAGATATATGGGGTGCATTCGGGGACAAAGATAATAATTTATGGGATTCCCCCGAAACCCGAGGCGCCGTTCGTGAAAAAAATAACAATTAGGAAACCTCAATTCACAATTATTTTGTACCTTTGCGGTGCAAAAAAGGAAGTCATTATTTCAAACCATAAATTCAAACGTTTACAACTATGCAGATTGTAGAGATTCACGCAAGGGAAATCCTCGACTCGCGAGGCAATCCGACCATCGAGGTCGAAGTTCGCACCGTTTCGGGTGCATTCGGACGCGCAGCCGTTCCGAGCGGCGCATCGACGGGCGAGCACGAAGCGCTCGAGCTCCGCGACGGCGATAAGGGCCGTTACCTGGGCAAGGGCGTACTGAACGCCGTCAAGAATGTCAACGAGGTGATCGCCCCGGCCATCATCGGCATGAACGTTGCCGACCAGGTGGGTATCGACAAGGCCATGATCGCGCTCGACGGTACGCCTACCAAGTCGAAGCTCGGCGCAAACGCCATCCTCGGCGTGTCGCTGGCCGTTGAACTTGCCGCTGCCGACAATTTCGGCATGCCGCTCTACCGCTATATCGGCGGCGCGAACGCCAAGACGCTGCCCGTTCCGATGATGAACATCATCAACGGCGGTTCGCACTCGGACGCTCCGATCGCATTCCAGGAGTTTATGATCCGTCCCGTGGGCGCTCCTTCGTTCAAGGAGGGCATCCGCATGGGCGCCGAGGTGTTCCACAACCTGAAGAAGGTGCTCCACAACCGTAACCTCTCGACGGCCGTAGGCGACGAGGTGGTTTCGCTCCCGCGCTCAACGGCACGGAGGATGCCATCGAGTCGATCATCGAGGCCATCAAGATGGCCGGCTACAAGCCCGGCCGCAAGTGCGAGGGCGGCGACGTGTCGATCGGCATGGACTGCGCTTCGTCGGAGTTCTACAAGGACGGCGTTTACGACTACACCAAGTTCGAGGGTGAGAAGGGCGCCAAGCGTACGTCGAAGGAGCAGGTGGAGTACCTGAAGGGACTCGTCGCCAAATACCCCATCGACTCGATCGAGGACGGCATGTCGGAGAACGACTGGGAAGGCTGGCAGCTGCTGACCGCCGAGATCGGCGACAAATGCCAGCTCGTGGGCGACGACCTGTTCGTGACCAACGTAGATTTCCTGAAGAAGGGTATCGAGACCGGTTGCGCCAACTCGATCCTGATCAAGGTAAACCAGATCGGTACGCTGACCGAGACGCTCGACGCCATCGAGATGGCTCACCGTGCAGGTTACACGTCGGTTACGTCGCACCGTTCGGGCGAGACCGAGGATTCGACGATCGCAGACATCGCCGTGGCAACCAACTCGGGTCAGATCAAGAC
>JBKSUH010000126.1:0-5506 GCA_047233565.1 Alistipes sp. | reverse complement strand
GAATACGTTGCTCTGGCATATTTCCGAAGACCTGAAACATTTCAAGGCCGTCACGACGGGGCACCCCGTGATCATGGGCCGCAAAACCTACGAATCGCTCGGGCGCCCGCTCCCGAACCGTACCAATGTGGTCATTACGCGCCAGCAGGTCGAAATCCCCGGCTGCAGGGTGGTTCATTCGCTCGGGGAGGCCGTCGCGCTGTTTCCCGGGGACGACGAGGTTTTCGTCATCGGCGGCGCGCAGATTTATGCGCAGGCCCTGCCCCTGGCCGACCGCTTCTACCTGACGCGCGTGTTCCGCGCTTACGAGGGCGACACGCATTTCCCCGAGTGGGACGAAGCGCAGTGGCGGCTCCTGTCGTCCGAATCCTTCGCATCGGGTGCGAACTACCCTTATCCTTTCGCGTTCGAGACCTACGAACGGCGGCGAAATTAGGTATTTATACCACTGCGCGGCTCGGCCGTAATCCCTACCTTTGCAGACGCAAAGGTTTTTATGCACATGCCGGACGCTTTTTTCGCACTGCGCGGCGGATGCAGGCGACTGCCGGACCGGATGCGGGAAGCGGTGCAAATCCGTCGGGCAGTCCGGACCGCATGCGGCGATTCGGTGCCGGCGGAAGGGCGAACGAACAAAGAAAAGAGAAAAATGGCAAAATATTTCGATATGCTGATGGAGGACGTACGGATGAAGGAGGGCCTTCACTCGTGCATGAACTGCGGTGTCTGCACGGGCGTATGCCCCGCGGCCGAGTTCTACAACTACGATCCCCGTCAGATCGTCAATATCGTGCAGACGCGCGACGACGATGCCATCGAGGAGTTGCTGAAAAGCGATACGATCTGGTATTGCGGCGAGTGCATGTCGTGCCGCCCGCGCTGTCCGCGCGGCAATACGCCGGGGTATGTGATTCAGGCGCTGCGCACACTGTCGCAGAAGCTGGGTTTCTTCGTCGAGAGCGAGAAGGGGCGCCAGCAGCTGGCCCTCAAGCGCATCATCGGCGAAAATATCCTCCGCACGGGCTACTGCATCGTACCGCGGTTGGTGAAGCCCGAGCTGCACCCCGAGCAGGGAACCGTGTGGCAGTGGATCTACGATAACGACAAGGAGATTTACGGTCAGTTCACGCCGGTCTACATGCGCCACGGCGCGGGCGCGCTGCGCCGTCTGGACGAGAAGTCGCTCGACGAGATTCACCGGATTTTCGAAGTCAGCGGCGGCAAGGAGATGTTCGACTCCATCGAGGAGCATTCCGACCGCAAGGCCCGGGAACTGGGCTACGGGGAGGGCGCCGATCAGCAATACATGATGGATGTCTTCCTTCATAACAACAACGAACACTATTGATCATGATGAAGCGGGCAAGCTGGAAAGAATACCAGAAACAGATCGCCGAAGATAACTATTATTACGGCCGCAGCTGTATCCGGCAGAATTTTTTCCCGGGCAGCGAAAAATTGTTCATAGACATGCTGCACAACGATCTGGGCAAGGATCTGTTGGACGATCCCATGCATTCGTCGTGTACGGGTATCGGCTACCATTCGGATATCGTGCCGTTGGAAACCATCATGACGGTCGTGGCGCGGCAGTTCGCGCTGATGACCGAGGCGGGCTATGAGAATTTCGTGACCTCGTGCATCACTTCGTTCGGTGTCTATTCGGAGATACTGGCCACGTGGCACGAGTTCCCCGAGACCGAGGCGAAGACCCGCGAGAACCTTTAAAGCCACGGGGCGCGAGTTCCGCAAGCCCGCGAGCCTGGCGCATACCTCGGATGTCGTTTTCCATTTCCGCGAGCAGATCGCCGCCCGGGCAAGGCATAAACTGGTAAACGTCCAGACCGGAGAGCCGCTGCGCGTGGTGGAGCATATCGGTTGTCACTACGCCAAGATATTCCCCAAGTCGGGCATCGGCGGTTCGGAATTCCCCTATGTGCTGGCCGGCATGGTCGAGTCGTGGGGCGGCGAATGCGTGGACTACCCCGAGCGGCGGCATTGCTGCGGGTTCGGGTTCCGCAACTACCTGGTGCAGGCCAACCGCGGTTATTCGATCGCCAATTCGCATAAGAAACTCGAAAGCATGGCGCCTTACAAACCCGATTTCATCGTGGCCAACTGCCCGGGGTGCGCGATGTTCCTCGACAAGTGGCAGTATGCGATCGCCGAAATGGAGGGTACGACCTACGGCGAGAACGGCCATGGCATTCCGGTGTTGACCTACGAGGAGATGGCCGGGCTGGTGCTGGGCTACGACCCGTGGGTGCTCGGAATGCAGATGCACCAGGTCGACGTCGAACCCTTGCTCGACAAGATGGGCGTCGAATACGACCCCGCGGCCAAATACCTCGGCCGCAACGGAAAATATATCGGTAAACCCGCGTCGGCTGTGGTCAATTGCTGCCCGACGGACACAATATATGACATCAGAGAATAATGAAGCGAGTTGCAGTCATAGGCGGCGGCGTAGCGGGCATGCAGACGGCCCTGCGCCTCGCAGAACAGGGCGTCGAGCCCGTAATCATCGAAAAGGAGGCCGAACTGGGCGGCAAGCTCCGGGGATGGCACGTGCTGTTCCCGTCGTTCACCCCGGCGTCGGAGATACTCACCGAACTGCGCCGCCGCATTGCCGAGCGCGGGATCGAGGTGATGACCCGTACCGAAGCCAGGGGGTTCAGCCGCGAAGGGGTTCAGCTCCCGGACGGGCGTATGCTGGCATGCGATTCGGTCGTGGTCTGCTCGGGCTTCACGCTTTTCGATGCCTCGATCAAGGAGGAGTACGGCTACGGCATCTACGACAACGTCTTTACGACGGCCGACATCGAGCGCATGTTGAACGAGGGCGGTGGCCAAGCCGACGGATCGCGCCCAGCGCATCGCTTCCTGCACTGCGTGGTTCGCGCGACGAAAGGTCTGCCAGCAGCACTGCTCGAAGGTGTGCTGCATCTACGGGCGTCAAGCAGGCCATGGAGATGAAACAGCTCTTCCCCGAGGCCGACGTGTTCAATTTTTACATGGATATCCGCATGTTCGGCCCCGGTTACGAGGAGATGTACCGCGAGGCACAGCAGAAATACAACATTCATTTCATCCGCGGGCGTATTTCGGAGGCGAGCCCGATGATCGACGGACGCGTACAGATCAAGGCCGAGGATACCCTCACGGGACGTCCGCTGCGCATGAGCGTCGACATGCTGATCCTGATCGTGGGCATGCGTGCCAACGACGACAACGCCGCTTTTGCCGAGGGGGCCGGGCTGAACCGTGCGCCGAGCGGCTTCATGGCGCCGCGCGACATGTTCCTCGGCAACGTGAAGAGCAATGTCGAGGGTATTTTCTATGCCGGGACGGTCACGGCGCCGAAGAATATCGGAGAGAGCCTGAACGAAGGGACGGCCGCCGCCGATGCTGCGGCCCGGTATGTAGGGGTTTAGCATATGGCAGCGATCAATTTCGGATATACCATCTCCAAGCCGCGGGCGATCGACATCGACCGCAACAACCTGCGCAAGAGCGACGAGATATTGCGCGAGATGCCCGAGTTGCAGGCCTGCATCGGCTGCGGCGCCTGCACGGCGGTCTGCACGGCGGGCAACCTTACGGAATTCAACTTCCGCAAGGTACATACGCTGGTGCGGCGCGGCGAATACCAGGGGGCTTACGAGGAGATGAACAAGTGCATGCTGTGCGGCAAATGTCGTCTGGTATGTCCGCGCGGGATCAATACGCGCGGTGTGGTGATGCTTATCAAACGTAAACTGGGGGACTTCTGACGATGACTTTTTTCGCACCATTCTGCATACCTTTCATGATCGGCGCCGCGGTGATGTTCATCGTGTTGCTGTGGAAGTGGGGCCTGTGGCTCTACCGTCTGCCGCTCGCCGACAAGAAACGGATTCTGTTCGGGCTGCCTACACGCCGTACCTTCTCGGCGATCGGGGAGGTCGTCGGCGAATCGCTGCTCCACCGCAGGATCTTCAGGGTCAACCCGCTGTTGGGCTACATGCACATGAGCCTGGCTTTCGGCTGGTTCCTGCTGATCGCCGTGGGGTGGATCGAGACCGTCGCCTACCTCGGGTTCCGTTATGTGCCGCTGCAGGGACACGTCTTTTTCAAATATTTCGCCACGGGGCTGGAACATAAGCCCGTGTTCGACTTCCTGATGGACCTGCTGCTGTTCGTTCTGTCGGGCGTTGCGCTGGCTTGGGGCAAGCGCTTTTTCTCGAAGAGGATGGGCATGCGCCGCACGACCAAACATGTGCCGGGCGACCGCATTGCGCTTTCGGCCCTGTGGTTCGTATTCCCGGCGCGCCTGATCGCCGAAAGCACGACCTGCGCCCTTTATGGCGGCGGGGGATTCCTCACCGGTTCGCTGGGCGGATGGATGGCTGCGCACATGAGCACCTTCGTGCTGATAAACCTCGAAAGCGTGGCGTGGTGGTTCTACTCCGCATGCCTCGGAATTTTCTTCGTGGCGTTGCCGTTCTCGCGGTATATGCATATCTTTACCGAGATTCCCTGATTTTCCTGCGGCATTACGAACTCCGCTCGACCGAAAAGGAGGGTTCGTTCGATCATTTTCAGGTCGAAGCATGCTCGCGCTGCGGCATCTGCATCGACCCCTGCCAGTTGCAGAGCGTGCTGGGAATCAACGATGTGCAGTCGGTCTATTTCCTGCGCGACCGCCGTTACCGGATGCTGCGGCTGGCGACGGCCGACAATTGCCTGATGTGCGGACGCTGCGCAGAGAAATGCCCGGTGGACATCGACCTCAATACGCTGCGCCTCAATTCCCGCGATACGATGCGCAATGTCCCCGACGAAAAGCGCTACGGTTATTTCAAAGGGTTAGACCGCTCGTCCGGCGAGGGGAAGGTGGGCTATTTCGCCGGGTGCATGACCCTCCTGACGCCCCGTACGATGTCGGCGATGGAAAAAGTATTCCAGGCCGCCGGCGAAGAGGTCTGGTGGGCCGACCGCGAAGGGGGCGTCTGCTGCGGACGCCCGTTGAAACTGGCCGGTGAGACGGATTCGGCGCGCAAGATGATGCGCTACAATACGGAGTTGTTCCGCAAGCACGGCATCACGACGCTCGTGACCTCGTGTCCGATCTGCCTCAAGGTTTTTCGTGAGGATTATGCGCTCGAAGGGGTCGAGGTGCTGCACCATTCGGAATATATCCTGCGTCTGATGAAGGCAGGCCGTCTCCATGTCGGGCACGGCTCGACGCGTTATACCTACCACGACCCCTGCGAATTGGGACGTGGCAGCGGGATTTACGACGATCCGCGTGCCGTGATCGGGGCTGTCGGGGAATTGCTCGAACCCGCGGAAACCCGCGAAAACGCCCCCTGCTGCGGCTCTTCGGTCGCCAATACGGCGATCTCCGACGGTCAGCAGGTGCAGATCGCAAAATCCGTGGCCGGGCAGTTGGAAGCTACCGGTGCCGAGGTGATCGTCACGGCCTGCCCGCTTTGCAAAAAAGCCATCGGGCGCGGTACGAAAG
>JBKSUH010000125.1:0-5552 GCA_047233565.1 Alistipes sp. | reverse complement strand
AATTGCGCCCCGCGTCCCACCACAGGCGCGTCCCCCCGTGGTCTTCGCCACCGAGTTCCGCGACGAGCGCCGCATACTGCTCGGGATCGGACGTCGCCAGCACGGCCGGGAACGGCAGCCGGCGGATCATCGTTTCAGTATCTATATAACCCTTGCTGTGGTTCAGACGTACGGGGAACAGGCGAGGATATCCCGTCCGCCGCTGTTCGGCCCAGGCCTCGCACCCTTCGGGATACATGGCAATCCATTTCTGGGTGATAATCCGCTCGAGCTTCAGTTCGGCGTCCGCTGCAGCGTCCCAGCGGGGCGACACGCGGCACCGGGCGGCAATGTCGTTCCCCGGATCTACCGGATCGTGGTAATCGGCAGCCATGGCGTCGCTCCCCAGGTAGCTTTCGGCCCCGGACAGCTGCCATTGCGCGAACGATGCCGCAACGCCGTTGCGGTAACAGCGCTCCGCATCTTCGTCCGTCCAGCCGCGCAATGCCGCTTCGGCACGTAGGAACCACACCTCGGCCGCCGTCATCAGGACGGCATCGGTATCCGTATCCACCGTAAGGCGGGAAAATGCCGCGTAATAATTATGCGAGAACCCCGTCCCCTGACGGATTCCATGGTATTGCCCCTTCAGGACGACCGTCCCGTCGCCCGCATCGCCGGCAATGACCAGGTCGCTGCCGCAGGGCTTGAAAAACTTCTCCAGCCGCGGATCCCCGTACCCGGTCAGTACGGATTCCATCGAAGCGTTCATGGCCGCCTCGTTCCAGTTCAGGTTGATCTCGCCCAACGGATTGGAATAGGTGCCCGAGGTCTTCACGGCGGCATTCTCCATACTGGTCTCGATCACCCCTCCGGCCGCCTGCGCCGCCTTCCGGAATTCCGCACGGGCCTTTTCGGGCGCGGCAACTGCGATACGCACGGCAAGGCGCATGCGCAGGGAGTTGGCAAAACGGAGCCAGGCCGTATAGCTGCCGTCGAGAAGCAGGTCGAACCTGGAAAACTCGCCGGCCTCGGGCTGCTCCTCGACCCAGGCCGCCAGGATGTCCGCCGCCTCGTCCAGGTCATCGAAGAAACAATTGTAGGCCTGTTGCTGGCTGTCGGGCACATATTCGCTGCCGCGGTCGGCGAAATGGCTGTATATCACCGGCCCGTAGTAGTCCGTCACGCGGTGCATGGCCAGGACTTTGAGTATCTTCGTAATGGCATAGAACGGCGGCATCTTCTCGCGTGCCGTCTGCTCCAGCCGGTAAATCTGGGGCATGACGTAGGAATAGGTAAACTGCCACTTGGCGCTGTTCCAACTGTCCTGCAGGTTGTAATCGGAGTTGTGGCTGCCGCCCTGCAACGGTTTGGGATCGTGCATATAGCCCGAGAACATATCCGCATTGAGGTTCTGCGTCATCTGGAACGGCCAGTTCTTGCCCTTGCCGAAATCGTAGTTGAAATAAATCCCCTGCTGTACGATCTGCAGGCGGTATCCGAAGCCGTTGTCGTCGGCCTCGAGATCCTCGTCCGAAATCCCCGTGAGGTCGTCGTTCATATCCCGGAAATTCCCCGTGCAGGCACCCAAAAAGACTGTGCAAAATGCGGCGAACAGATATATGTAAAAGCGCTTCATGATTCTCAGAACTCCAGTTTTATGTTGAAGCCGAAGCTCCGTACGGTCGGCATGCCGTAGACGTCGATCCCCTGGTTGTCGTTGCCCGTCGAAAGGACGAGGTCGGGATCGAACGGCGCGGCATTGTAGATAAAGAAGAGGTTGCGCGCCACCAGCGACACGGTCATGCCGCTGAATACCCGCGTACGGCGCATCAGACGCTGCGGCAGCGCATAGGACACCGCCAGTTCGCGGAGCCGGATGTTCGTCGCATCGTACATGTAGTATTCCGTCACGCCGGCGCGTCCTCCGACCAGTTTGTAAAAACCCTTCACGTCGTCGATCCGCTGCCCTTCGAGCATCACGCAGCCCCGGTCGCGGGCATCGGCCGTTGCGGCCGACACCCCGTAGGAATCCAGGTCGGCCATCGTCTGCGACAGGAGCCGTCCGCCATAGCGGCAGTCCAGCAGCACGGACAGCGACATGCCCTTATAGGAGAACGTGTTGCCCCAGGAGAGCGAGAACACGGGATTGGCATTGCCGACCTTCACCGTATTGCCGTCGCCCACGGTGCGGGGCAACCCGGCGGAATCGCCTTCGGCCTCGTAGACGATCCTCCCCATTGCGTCGCGCTCGAACGCCCGCCCGTAAATATCGCCGATCGAACCGCCCTCGACGAGTTTCATGGCATAAGACGATGAAAAACTCGACGGACCGTAGACATATTCGCGCAGCTCGTCATGGAGTTTTATCACGCGGTTCCTGTTATGTGCGAAGTTCACCGTCGACTGCCACGTCAGCGCACCTCCGTAAACCGGGTAAGCGTTCAGCGACACCTCGACGCCCTGGTTCTCGATATTGCCCGCATTCTCGTAACGGTAGGCGTACGCCTCGCCCGAAAGGGCCGGAAGCTTGAAGAACTGGTTGTGCGTATTGGTCTTGTAGTAGGTCAGGTTGATGCCCAGCCTGTCGTCGAGGAACCGCCATTCGAGCCCCGCCTCGAGGGCGTTGGTCATCTCCGGCTTGAGGTCGGTGCCGGGGGCGGCGTCGGCGGCATTGATGCCCCCTCCGGCCGTGACGTGCGACTTAGGATTGGTGATGAACATGGGGATGTCGTTCCCCACGCGGCTCCACGTCAGGCGCACCTTGGCGAACGACATCCATTCGGGCAGTTTGAACATCTTGCCGACGACCCACGACGCGCCGAACGAACAGTAGAAGAACCCGCTGCCTTCGTGCGAGGTGTAGGCGAGCGTCGATGCCCAGTCGTTGCGTCCCGTGACTTCGAAATTGAGGCTTCCGGCATACTTGAACGACGCCGTGGCGAAAAGCGACTGCGTCTGGCGCCGCGCATCGATCTGTTCGTCGACATAGGCCGAACCGTTCATGACGATATTGGCGACGTTGAACACGTTGGGGAAATAGAGCGACGCCGTCTTGGAATCTATACGCAGCGAATTGACCGTCCGGTCGTTCAGCCCCGCACCTGCGGTCGCGCTGAACTCCCAGTCCGGGGAGAGGCGTTTGTCGAACATCGCCAGCACCTCGCCGTTGAACAGGGTTTCCGAGTAGCTGCTCTCGATATAGCGCCCGTTGGCACCGGCCAGCGCAGGCGCCGTCGAAGCATAGAATTTCTGCCGCACCTTGTCATTCACATAGTCCACATTGCCGCGCGCCTTGAGCCGCAGCCAGCCGTTCACCTTCCAATCGGCGGTAAACGAGGCCATGACCCGGTTGCGCAGGCTCCTGCTGCGGATGCGGTTGACGACCCAGTAGGGGTTCTGCTCGAAATCGTCGCTCGGGGCGATCCAATCCTGGACATTGAGTTTGCGGCCGGCGTCATAGACCTCGAAATGCTCCCGGTAAGGCGTGATGTCCACCCCGCGGGGGAAGCGGTAAAGCCCGACCAGCGGGTTCATATAGAAACCGCCCGGCACGGGTTTGTCCTCGACCACCTGGCGCATGAAGCTGATATTCCCGTCGAGCTTGAGCCGTTGCCGGAAAAGCCCGGTCGTGGTGCGCAGGTTGAAGTTATGGCGCATCAAGCGGTTCGAACCCGTGATTCCCCGCTCGGCCGTATTGGCATAGGAGAAGTAGGTCTGCATCTACTCGGTGCCCGAAGAGACCGACAGCGAGTTCATCGCCGTAACGCGCCCGTCCGGAAAAATCCCTGGCGTTGTCGTATGCCTTCATCACGGCGCGAGCTCCCAGCTTTCGACGACGCCGCTCACCCCGTAACGGTTCTGGAAGTCCGGCAGGCGGAAAGGGCTCTGGAACGTAAGGTTCGAAGTGAAGGTCACGGGCTGCCGTTTCTCGGCGCTGCCCTTCTTGATCGTGATCAGGATCACGCCGTTGGCGGCCTGACTGCCGTACAGCGCGGCCGCCGGAGCACCTTTGAGGATCGAGACGCTCTCGATGTCCTCGGCATTGAGGTTCGAGATGCCGTCGCCGCCGTCGCGGTTGCCCGCATCGGCGACACCCCGATGGCCGTATAGACCTGCTCAGGCGAGAGTTGAGAATCGGCATGCCGTCGACCACGTACAGCGGCTGATTGTCGCTGGCCACCGAGCGGACGCCGCGGATGCTGATCTTGGAGGAGGCGCCCGCGCCCGAAGAGCTTTCGTTCACCTGCACGCCGGCCGACTTGCCCGCGAGCGAGAGAATCATGTTCGACGACTTGACGTTCGTGAGCTGCGTTCCTTGATCTTGTCGGCCGAATAGGTCAGGTCGGCATAGTTGCGTTCCAGTCCCAGAGCCGTCACGATCACGTCGGCGATAACTTTCACGTCCTCCTCCAGCGTGATGTCCAACCCGGTGCGGTTTTCGGTCGGGACACTGCGGGGCACATAGCCCACGCACGAGACGTCGAGCACGGCGCCGGGAGCGACGCTGATGGAGAATTCACCTCCGGAGAGGGTCGCCACGCCGTTCGAAGTCCCGTGTTCCACGACGGTAACCCCGACAAGAGGCGCCCCGTCTGGTCGGTAACGTGGCCCCGGACCACGAACTTCCGTTGCGCGGACTGCGCCCGGACTTCGAATCCGGAGAGCAGGCACAAACAGAACGTCAAGACCAGAGTGCGGAATAAAATCCGGCAACCGGGTCCCGGTAATTTTTCAGAGTAAGACGTATAAGGCATCACATTGCAGAAACAATCCGTCATAAAAATATAAAACTTTGGCATTATATCATAATAAATAGAACAAATCAGCCGAATCGTCGGTCAAAACAGCCCGGAACAACCTATCGGCGGCCGCTGCCGGAGACATTTCCGGAATAATGGTAGCCCGAACCGTAATCCGTATACGCGCCGTCTCGGAAGAAACGGTATATTTGCACTATACAAACCTGAAAAATCATGTCGGGCAAGCAAAAAGAGGCAAATGATAATACTCAAGCATCCTGCTCGCGACGCTGGCCGCCGCATTCGTCATCGTCCGTCTGCCGAGCTTCGGGCGTCTGCCCCAAGGCGAACGGCTCGAACGCATCCTGCAATCGCCGAACTACCGCGACGGGCAGTTCCGCAACCTGGAAGCAAGCCCGATGATGACGGGCGACAAAAGCCGCCTGAGCGGCATCCTCGAATTCCTGTTCCGAAAAAAGGAGGGGCTGCGCCCCGACGCGGCCGTCCCGGCCCTCAAGACCGACCTGCGCGCACTGGATCGGGACAGCAACCTGCTGGTGTGGTTCGGGCACTCCTCCTACCTGCTCCAGGCCGAAGGGCGGCGTGTGCTCGTCGACCCCGTATTCCGGGCCGCCGCACCGTTCTCCTTCCTCAACAGGCCTTTCAAGGGCACCGACATCTACCGTCCCGGCGACATGCCCGACGTGGATTTGCTCGTCATCACGCATGACCACTGGGATCACCTCGACTACCGGACGGTCACCGAACTCAAATCCCGGATCGGGAAGGTCGTCTGCCCGCTCGGCGTCGGGGAGCATTTCGAATACTGGG
>JBKSUH010000124.1:0-5615 GCA_047233565.1 Alistipes sp. | reverse complement strand
CGCTGAGGTAGAATACCGGTTTATCCGTTTCGATCCGGGACAGCACCTGGGAGCCTCCGCTGAAAAACAGCATGTCGCATCCTGCAATCAGTTTTTTATCGATGCTGTGCGCTTCCATCCGGGCAATCAGCGGGATGTGGGAGTAGACGATATTCTTTCCCGTAAGTTTTGCATACAAATGGTACAGTCCCAGGATAAACTTGGAAAAAAACGGGGTGGTATAGGGGATCCATCGCACCGTATATCCGGCCTGTTCGATCGACTCCCGGATCTTGAAAATTGTGCCGCTCCATGCCTTCCGGTCGATGAAGGGGTTTGCCTTACTGACATAGCCAAAAGTTATTTTCGCCATATCTATTGTCGTTGAAGTCGTTTCATGCAGTAGATCAAGGCCTCCCTCCAGTGCGGGATATCCATTTGGAAGGTCTCCTTGAAGCGGGTCTTGTCCAGCACCGAGTAGGCCGGGCGGGTGGCCTTCGTGGGGTATTCCGACGTGTGGCAGGGGATGATACGGCACGTGTCATGGCCCGCGGCCGCGGCGATCTCCACCGCGAAGTCGTACCACGAGCACACGCCCTCGTCGGTGAAGTGGTACACCCCCTCGTTGCCCGTGTAGCGCCCCGCCTCGATCAGGGAGAAGATCGCAAGCGCCAAGTCCCCGGCGTAGGTCGGAGTGCCGATCTGGTCGAAGACCACCTGCAGCGTATCCGCCGAAGTCAGACGCAGCATCGTCTTCAGGAAGTTGTGCCGTACTCCGAGTAGAGCCACGCCGTGCGGAAGATCAGATACCGGCACCCGGACGCCATGACGGCGCGTTCGCCTGCAAGCTTCGTGCGCCCGTAGGCTCCCAGCGGCGAGGGAGCCGTATCCATCCTCTATAGGGCGTATGGGCCGTGCCGTCGAAGACGTAGTCCGTCGAGACGTGGAACAGCGTCGCGCCCGTCGCCTTGGCCGCCGCCGCGAGTTGCCCGCGGCCTTGTGGTTCAGCAGCTCCGCCGCGGTTCGTCATCCTCGGCCCGCTCCACGTCGGTATAGGCCGCACAGTTACGATAACGTCGATCCCCTGTTTCCTCGGACTGCACGCAGAACCGCCCCGGCATCGGTGATGTCCAGCTCCGCGACGTCCGTACAGATATAGTTGTGGGGCGAGACACCGCCCAGACGCTGCAGGGAGCGGCCAAGCTGTCCGTTCGCTCCCGTGATCAGGATATTAAGCATAGTAATCCGTATTATAGTCGAACAACTCCCCGGCCTCCGACAGCCGCGGGTGGCGGCTGTCCTTCGGCGAGAGCACGACATCTCCAGGCGGCAGGTGCCAGTCGATGCCCAGCGTGGGGTCGTCCCACGCGATAGCGCCCTCCGACTCGGGGGCGTAGGGGTTGTCGCACTTGTACTGGAACGTCGCTTCATCGCTCAGCACGGCAAAGCCGTGTGCGAAGCCGCGAGGTATGAAGAACTGGCGTTTGTTATCCCCCGAGAGTTCCACCGAGACGTGTCGTCCGAACGTGGGAGAGCCGCGGCGGATATCAACCGCGACGTCGAGCACACATCCCCGGATCACGCGCACGAGTTTCGACTGGGCGCAGCGGCCCTTCTGAAAATGGAGGCCCCGCAGTACGCCGTAGCGCGAATGCGATTCGTTGTCCTGCACAAAGCGCACGGGACGGACCCTCTGCGTCGAAGCGGCGCTGCGAGTAGCTCTCGAAGAAGTAGCCCGCGCGTCGCCGAAAACCTCCGGCTCTAGGATAACAACGCCCTCTATGGCGGTAGGAACGACTTTCATAGTTTAAATTTTAAGATCAGTTGACCGTATAATCGACCAAATTGAAGGACAAGCATTTGCTTAACACTTGTATATAACAACGGTAAAGCAACACCACAAAACACGTATGGAATCCACCAGATATTTATCCGATCCGAAATCGCAGGAAATGCGGACAAATAATCAATACTATAACCATATATCAGAATCTGGAGCAGGCCGACAACTTTGAATGCAAGAAAATGCAAAGCCATGATAGTTAAAGACGCATTTCCTACATAAATCATAATACGCGACAGAGTCGGCAGCTTATGTATGTATACAGCCAAAATATAAGTGAACAGACAACCGACGACCGATGCAAAATAAAAAACGGGTAGCGGAGGGAAAATCGAACTGACGATTTCCACCGTTACATTTTTATATTGCAAGAAGAGCAGTAACATCAGTAAAATCGCGATACTCCATATATTAACAGGCATATATCGCTGGTATTTCCGAAACATTCGCCCCATATACAAAACAGCGGTCAGATAACACTCGTTAGATAAAATCCGTCGTATAATCGGGATATTAATCTGCTGTATCTCTGCATCAAAAACAGAGCAAAGAACCACTGCGAACAAAATCCCCCCCCCTAAAATTATATCGGAATATCTGTCTGACAGTCGTTTAGAAATCCAAACTCCAATCATGAACAAGAAGGAAACGATAAAAAGACTTCTCAGAAACCACAATGCACCCAACAATTGCTCCGTAGTGACGCAAGTACAAAAATTTTTAAGACAATCCAAATAGTCTTGTCGTGTGTACAAATGGCAGGTCTGAGGATTATAAAAATGAGCTCTGAAAAAAAGATTGTGCAACAGCATGAATACGATTCCGTATCCGATCAGCGGAAACCACAAACTTTTAATTTTTTTCCAAAGGAATAAAAGTTTATCGTCTATATATTTATCCTTGAAGAAATAACCGGCTACGAAATAGAAAACAGCCAAATGAAACAGATATACAAAGTTATGAACCGGAGAATACGACGTATGCCCGACAACCACAAAAATGATCCCCAATCCTTTCATGATCGAGAATACATGACTATTCTCTTTTTGCTCAACCGTTATCATAGTTTATTATTCCGTTTCGTCGGTGAGTTTCAACAGGTACTGCCCGTACTGGTTCCTGAGCATCGGCTGCGCAAGCTCCCGGAGCTTCGCGGCCGTGATCCAGCCGTTATGGTAGGCGATGCCCTCCAGGCAGGCGATCTTGAGGCCCTGGCGTTTCTCGATGACCTCCACGAAGATCGAGGCCTCGGCCAGAGAGTCGTCCGGACCCGTGTCCAGCCATGCGAAGCCGCGCTGGAGCGTCTGCACCTTCAGCTCGCCGCTTTGCAGGAACGACTGGTTCACGCTCGTGATCTCAAGCTCCCCGCGCGCCGAGGGTTTGATACCCCGGGCCACATCCACGACCTTGTTCGGATAGAAGTACAGGCCCACGACCGCGTAGTTCGACTTCGGGTGTTCCGGTTTCTCCTCAATCGACAGGCAGTTGCCCGCCGCATCGAACTCTGCCACGCCGTAGCGCTGGGGGTCGTCGACACGGTAGCCGAAGACCGTGGCCTTGCCATCCTCCTCGGCCGTGCGGACTGCCTCGCGAAGAAGGCCCGTGAAGCCCGAGCCGTGGAAGATGTTGTCGCCCAGAACCAGACACACGGAGTCATTGCCGATGAAATCCGCGCCGATCAGGAAAGCCTGGGCAAGACCGTCCGGGGACGGCTGCTCGGCATACGTGATACGAACCCCGTAGTCGGAGCCGTCGCCCAGCAAACGGCGGAAACCGCCCAGATCCTCTGGCGTAGAGATCAGGAGGATGTCGCGGATGCCAGCCAGCAGCAAGGCCGATAAGGGGTAGTAGACCATCGGCTTGTCGTAAACAGGCAACAGCTGCTTGCTGACGCCCTTCGTGATCGGGTACAACCGTGTACCGCTGCCACCTGCCAAGATTATGCCTTTCATTACAGTAATTAATATGCGTTTTCATCCCGCTTCAGCGCATTCCACACCGTCAGGAGCATGATGCGTATATCCAGCAGCAGAGACCAGTTTTCGAGATACCAGATGTCGCGGCGCACGCGGCCCTCCATCTGGCTCAACTCGTGGGTCTCGCCGCGGTATCCCGTCACTTGCGCCCAGCCCGTGATGCCGGGCTTGATCAGGTGGCGCACCATGTATTTATTGACCAGCTTGAGTAAAGCTCGGTGTGCTGGAGCATGTGGGGACGGGGACCGACGATCGACATGTCGCCTTTCAGCACGTTGATGAACTGGGGAAGCTCGTCGATGCTCGATTTGCGCAGGAAGCTGCCGAAACGGGTCTTGCGCGGATCGTTTTTCGTCGCCTGCACCCGGTCGGCCTCGTCGTTTACGCGCATCGACCGGAACTTGATGCAGCCGAACGTGCGGCCGTTTCGCCGCTGCGCTCCTGCAGGAAGAGCACCGGGCCCCGCGAGGTCAGTTTGGTGCCTATGGCCACGAAAATATAGATGAAGGGGAACAGCGTGCAGAGGAACAGGCTCGATACGGTGACGTCGAATGCCCGTTTGATAAACCGGTTCGACGCCTGCCGCAACGGCTCCTCGCGGATGTAGAGGATCGGTACGTTGCCCAGCAGTTCGAGGTTCATCGTGCGCTTCATGTAGTTGCGCAGGTTGGGCACGTAGAAGAAGCGGACGAAGTTGTTTTCGCAGAAATCCATGATCGGGAATATCTCTTCCGCGTAACGATCCGTCGAGAGGCAGCAGTACACTTCGTTTACCGGGTGTGCCTCCAGCCACGGCAGCGCCTCGTCCACGCTACCCAGGCAGGGGGTGTTGTCCGGCAGGGTGTGGTCGTCGTGGTTGCTGAAATAGCCGAGCACGCGGTAACCCGTGCTGGTGTTGTCGACCATTTCGTGGTATACCTCCACCGCATTGTCCTTGCTTCCGACGATGATCACGCGGCGGGCGTTGCGGCCGTGTCCGCGCGTGACCTTGACCACGATGCGGCAGGTGTAGCGCCACAGCATCAGCAGAATGGTGAGCACGATGTAGAACGTCCCCATCAGGTGCACCGGCAGCAGCCCGTAGCTCCATACGGTCTGGATGAGCACGAAGAACCCCAGGTGGCAGAGTACGACGTAGATTACGCGGCGGATGATCTCCTCGTAGGGGACGATCCGCGAGGAGAGGATCACGCCGAACCACGAGAGGCCCGGGATGAAGCAGATGTTGAGACAGGCGAATATCTCCAGCGAGCGGGCGATACAGGCCGGTTGCGGATACAGCGTGAGCGCCAGTATCCAGGACAGGTTCAGTAAGAATAGGTCTCCGATGATGACGGGAAGCTTTATGAGCAAAGACTCCCGCATGACTTGTTTCATAACCGAAAATTTAGAGGCGTTAATTTTCGAATTAACGTTGCGCAGATTGCGTATGTGTGGGAAGAAGGATCTGCTGATTTATTTTTTCGATATACCTCAGCGGCACGTAAGCCGTCAGTGCGGTGGCTATGTCCTTGATCGCCACGGCGACCTTGCTGTGCCCCTTGTGCCGGATGTAGCGGCCCTCGATCCCGGCGAACACCCCGCCGGTCACGCGGACGGCATCGCCTCCGGCCAGGTCGACGTCCTGCGGTGCCACGATCTCGACATGCTCGTTGCGTGTCGCCACGACCGCCATGAAATCCCGCATCTGGTTGTCCGGTATCACCGTCGGCGCCTTTGTCTCCCGATCCATGATGTAGCGGATCGGCAGGGTGGTGCTGGCCTTGATCTCCTTCAGGCGCAGGGCCGAAGTGCGGATGAACAGCAGATTGTGGATG
>JBKSUH010000123.1:0-5877 GCA_047233565.1 Alistipes sp. | reverse complement strand
ACGTTACCTCGCATACGCACTCGTTGCAGTTGCGTTTTGCGCGTGCCAGAAAGAGCCCTCGACATCGGGCCTCCACAAAGACTATCTGGTCTACACCGCTTACGACACCGAAGCCGACTTCGGTGCGCTGGACACCTACTACCTCCCCGACAGCATCCTGCTGATCGGCGCCGCAGACAAGACGGAATACTGGAAAGACGACAATGCGCTGGAGATCGTCAACACGGTCGCCGGCCGCATGAACGCCGCCGGCTACACCCGCACCGATGACAAGGAGGCGGCCAATGTCGGACTGCAATTGAGCTACGTGCAGAAAGTGACCTATTTCGTGGGTTATGACTATCCCTACTGGTGGTGGTATTACCCCTACTACTGGACGCCCGGATACTGGGGCGACTGGCTGGGATGGCACTATCCCTACCGCGTATATTACGGTTATACGGCCGGTTCGCTGCTGATCGAGATGCTGGACCTCCAGGCCGACCAGGAGAGCGGCAAGAAACTGCCTATCGTATGGGACAGCTTCATCGGCGGCCTGCTGACCTCCGACGCCGACCTCAACCAGCAGCGCACGATCGCCGCCGTCGAGCAGGCATTCGAACAGTCTCCTTACCTGGCCAAATAGTTTAACAGCAAAAAATCGTCCGATTATGAAAACATCGAAACACCTAAAACCATCGCTTTCTGCGCCTTGATGCTCGCTGCGGCATGCCGGAGCAAAGCGCAGGTATTCCCCAACACCTACATCAACATCGACTGGCAGGTAGGCGTGCCTCTGGGCGCCGGTTTCGCCGACAAGGCCTCGGGCTGGGGCATGAACTTCGAAGGCGGATACTTCGTCACGCCGGCCATCACCGTCGGTCCGTTCATCTCCTACCAGACCAACCTCCAGGCATTTCGCGCCAGACGCTCGATCTGGGCAACGGATCGCGCTGACGACCAACCAGAAACACGCGCTGTTCCAGCTGCCGTTCGGTGTCACGGGACGATACAACTGGCTTACCGACAGCGTATTCCAGCCATATGCGGGTCTGAAGCTGGGCGCCAACTACGCCGAAATGTCATCGTACTACTACATCATCAAGCAGTACACCGACACCTGGGGATTCTACCTCTCGCCCGAAATCGGCGTGTCGATATTCCCGAGGCCCGACTACCGGCTGGGGTTCCACGTAGCGCTCTATTACAGCTACTCGACCAACAGCGGCGACGTGCTGACTTACTCGATGGACAACATCAACAATTTCGGCATCCGTCGGTATCTCCTTCTGACGCCCGTTGGGTGACGCCTCACCGGAACGCCGGACCCGTTGCAGGGTTCGGCGTTTTCATGCGTCCGGATTTGACGGTTCCGGTTTAAAACCTATCTTGCAGGACCGAAAACTATTTCGCCCTGGCAGGCCGCCCGCATCCCCGCCTTTTCTACATCGGCCAGAAGCGGCAGCGCCTTCCCATGACATGAAAGACCCGATTTCCTGCGAAATCGGGTCTTCGGCTTCGGAAGGGGTCATTCCCGCGAAAGGGCATCAATGCGCGCCAGCTCGTCGTCGGAGAAGGAGGCGTTTTCCAACGCCCGCAGGTTTATCTTCGATCTGCGCCGCGGAGCTGGCCCCGACGATTACCGACGTAACGCGTTTATCGCGCAGAAGCCATGCCAGCGCCATTTCGGCCAGCGTTTGGCCGCGCTGCCGGGCGATGTCGTTCAGGGCGCGGGCGTTCCAGCATCGCGTCGGTCAGCACGTCGCGCCGCAGCGAACCCTCCGCCGCCATGCGCGAGCCTTCCGGAATACCGTTCAGGTAACGGTCGGTCAGCAGCCCCTGTGCCAGCGGCGAAAAGGCCACGAACCCAGCCCCGGCCTCGGCATTGAGCGTCAGGATGCCCGACGTGTCGGGTTCGCGGTCGAACAGGTTGTAGCGATCCTGGAAAAGCAGGCAGGGTACGTCGCGCTGGGCCAGGTAGCGGAAAGCGAAACGTGCCGCGGCCAGCGGGTAGCGCGACAGCCCGACATAGAGCGCCTTGCCTGCGCGGACGATGTCGACCAAAGCCTGGAGGGTCTCTTCGAGCGGGGTCTCGGGATCGTAGCGGTGCGAGTAGAAGATGTCCACATAATCGAGCTTCATGCGCCGCAGGCTCTGGTCGAGGCTTGCCATGAGGTATTTGCGCGAGCCCCAGTTGCCGTAGGGCCCCGGCCACATGTCGTAACCCGCCTTGGTCGAAATGAAGAGTTCGTCGCGGTAGGGTCGGAACGACTGCTCCATCAAACGGCCGCAGTTCTCCTCGGCCGTACCGTAGGCAGGGCCGTAGTTGTTCGCCAAATCGAAATGGACGATTCCCCGGTCGAACGCGTAATGGGCCATCTGCCGCACATTGGAGAAGGTCTGCCCGCTGCCGAAATTGTGCCACATGCCGAGCGAAAAGGCGGGCAGCAGCACACCGCTGCGTCCCGCACGCCGGTAGATCATACCGTCGTCGTAACGGTCGGGCGAAGGTTGATAGGGTGATTCAATCATGGCTGTAAACAGTTATTCCCGAAAGCCTCCTTTTCAAAGGGAGGTTCAGAGGTTTGTCGAAATGGAGGCGCAAGGCGCATCGGTTGTGACTTTTCCACAATCAATGCGCTTCCAGCCAGTTGCCGCCCACGCCGGCGTCGGCGATCAGCCGGACCTTGAGCTGCGCGGCGGACTCCATGCACTCGGTGACGATCGCCGTGACACGCTCCTGCTCCGAGCGGAGCATGTCGACCACCAGTTCGTCGTGCACTTGCAGGATCACCCGCGAGCGGATGCCTTCGGCCGCGAAACGGCGGTGGACATTGATCATGGCGATCTTCATGATGTCGGCCGCGGATCCCTGGATCGGGGCGTTCACGGCATTGCGCTCGGCCAGGCCACGCGCCACGGCGTTGTGCGAGGAGATGTCGTTGAGATAGCGGCGGCGGCCGAAGATCGTCGAGACGAATCCCTCCTCCTTGGCCTTGGCGACCACATCGTCCATATACTCCTTGACCTTGGGGTAAGATTCGAAATAACCGTCGATAATGTCCTTGGCCTCCTTACGCGGGATTTCGAGCCGCTGGCTCAGGCCGAAGGCCGAAATGCCGTAGATGATGCCGAAATTGGCCGTCTTGGCACGGCGGCGTTCCTCGGAGGTCACTTCGCCGAGGGTTTTGTTGAAAAGCTTGGCGGCCGTCGCGGCATGGATATCCTCGCCGTGGGCGAAGGCCGCGATCAACGATTCGTCGCCCGAAAGGTGCGCCATCAGGCGCAGCTCGACCTGGCTGTAATCGGCCGAGAGCAGCAGGTGGTCGGAATCGGAGGGGATGAACGCCCGGCGGATGCGGCGCCCCATCTCTTCGCGCACGGGGATGTTCTGCAGGTTGGGATTGGTGGACGAAAGGCGCCCGGTAGCCGTGACCGCCTGGTTGAAGGAGGTATGGATACGCCCCGTCGTCCGGTTGACCAGCTGGGGAAGCGCTTCGACATAGGTCGAGAGCAGTTTCTTGACACCCCGGTATTCGAGGATCAGGTCGACGATACGATGTTTGCGGGCGAAGGTCTGCAAATAATCTTCGTCGGTGCAGAACTGCTTGGTCTTGGTCATCTTGGGCTTTTCGGCGATGCGCATCTTGGCGAAAAGCACCTCGCCCAGCTGGCGTGCCGAGTTGATGTTGAGCGTCGATTCGCCGGCCTCGGTACGGATCTGGGCTTCCAGTTCGGCCAGCCTGCGGCTCAGTTCGACGGAGTATTCGGTCAGCGCCCCGGAGTCGATCCGCACGCCCGCCATCTCGATGTCGGCCAGCACGGCGATCATGGGCTCCTCGACCTCGAAATAGAGGTGTTGCAGCCCGATCTTCTCGACCTGAGGGTAGAGCACGTGTTTGAGTTGCAGGGTGACGTCGGCATCTTCGGCGGCGTACTCCTTGACGCGCTCGACGTTCACCAGATCCATCGTCAGCTGCTTGGAACCCTTGCCGATCAGCGTTTCGATCTCGATAGGCTTGTAGTTGAGGTATTTTTCCGACAGGGCGTTCATGTTGTGGCGCGACTCGGGATCGAGCAGGTAATGCAGGATCATCGTGTCGTACTTGCGGCCCCGGATATCGAGCCCCAGGCGCCGGAGCACCATCAGGTCGAACTTGATGTTCTGGCCGATCTTGGCAATCCCTTCGTCTTCGAACAGCGGCCGCACGATCTGCGTATATTCCGCCGTATTCTCCTCCTTGAAAGGAATGTACCACGCTTCGAACGGCTTTACGGCCAGCGACATGCCGACGATGCGGTCGTTGAAGATATCGAACCCCGTGGTCTCGGTGTCGAAACAGAATTCGCCGTATTTCCCGACCTCGGCAACCACTTCGCGCAACTGGGAGGCATTCTCCACAAGGCGGTAATCGTGGGGCGTGGTCTGCGCCGTCTTGAACTGCATGGCATCGGCTTCGGCCTGAAGCTCGGCAACGGGAACCTCGGCGGCGGGCATCTCGACCACCGGGTCGCCGAAGAGATTGCCCTGTCCGACCAGCGCCGCGCGTTTGGCGGCGGCGGACTTGGCCCGTGCCATCTCCGCAAGCTGGGTCTGCGCCTCCTGGCGGGGGCCTTCGGGTTGCTCCTCGGGGGGCGCAAGGTTCGTAAGGTCGTTCATAAACGCCTTGAAATCCAGTTCTGCGAAAACGGCCTTGAGTTCGTCGATATGGGGATCGCAGACCGTAAGGTCCTCAGGCCGGAAGGAATCGGCACATCGAGACAAATTGTGGTCAGGTGCTTGGCGAGACGCAGTTTATCGCCCCACGCGGCGATTTTCTCGCCCTGCTTGCCCTTGATCTTCGACACGTTGTCGAGGATGTTCTCCACCGTTCCCCACTCCTGCACCAGTTTGCAGGCGCTCTTCTCGCCGATGCCCGGCACACCGGGAATGTTGTCCGAAGCGTCGCCCCACAGCGCGAGGATGTCGCGCACGAGGACCGGATCGTCGATGCCGTACTTCTCGCGGATCGAATCGCGGTCCACGATCTCGATGCTTCCGTCCGCGCCTTTCTGCTTGTAAATCTTACAGTTGTCGCGCACCAGCTGGCCGTAGTCCTTGTCGGGCGTCACCATGAAGACCTCGTAACCGGCTTCGACGCCCTTCTGCGACAGAGTGCCGATCACGTCGTCGGCCTCGTAGCCTTCGACCTCCAGAATCGGAATGCACATCGCCTCCAGCACCCGTTTCACATAAGGAACCGAAAGCAGGATGTCTTCGGGAGTCTCGGCGCGGTTGGCCTTGTACTCCGGAAAAACCTCGCGGCGGAAACTGCCGCCTTGGGGTCGAACGCCACGCCCAGCAGGTCGGGCCGTTCGCGTTTCTGAATGTCGCGCAGGAACTTGACGAAGCCGAACACCACCGAGGTGTTCATGCCCGCGCGGTTGCGCATCGGACGGCCCAGAAAAGCATAGTAATACTTGAAGATCAACGCATAGGCGTCGACGAGAAACAGTTTTTTCATATATTCGATTTGCGTCAATAATAGTTCCCTTTCGATGTTTGCCGTGCGCCTATCCCTTGCGCCCGGGGCCTGTCCGGTAGAAATGTCGGGGTATGTCGTTCCGGCGGAACCGCCGGGCGGAAATCAGCGGTTGTCCTCGGCGAACCACTCGGCGAACGAGGTTGCGGTCTCATGCAGGCGGAGCGAATGCAGCTCCACCCCCAGGGGCAGGCGGCGTGCGATGCGTGCAGCGAAATCGCCGAGCATGTTTTCGCACGTCGGCTGGTAGTCCACCGTGACGATGTTGCCGAAGCGTTCGGCCAGCACCGCCCGCAGGGGAGCGTCGCGGCGTGTCGCCCGCAACACGAGCGCATGGTCGAAACGGGAAACGACCTCCTCGTTGACAATGCTTTTC
>JBKSUH010000122.1:0-5886 GCA_047233565.1 Alistipes sp. | reverse complement strand
CTTGTAACCTGTCGGGCGTGCCGCGCCGCAGCGGATCCGCCGCGGACGGAGATTGAGCCCCGGCCGTGCGAATTGCGGCGCCGCCCGATATAACCTTTTGGAGGATTCCGATGAAAAACGAACCGACCGTTTCCCGCCCCGTGCGGATTGTGGTGATAGGAGCCGGGAACCGGGCCAATAAGTACCTCGAATATGCCCGCCGGTATCCCGACCGGCTGCAGCCCGTCGCCGTCGTCGATGTAAACGACCTGCGCCGCCATGCCTTCGCGCGGGATTTCGGACTGCCTGCCTGCAGGAGCTATGCGCATTACGACGACTTCTTCGCCGATGGCGTCGAAGCCGACATGGTGCTGATCTCGACCCCCGAGAACGTCCATTTCGACCCGGCGGTCAAGGCCATCGACGCGGGATACCACATCCTGCTCGAAAAGCCGATCGCCCAGCACCTCGAAGAGTGCCGCGAAATCGCCCGCCGTGCCCGCGAACGGGGCGTGATGGTCGGTGTGTGCCATGTGTTGCGCTACCATCCCTATTTTGCCAAAATCCGCGAGATCGTCGCCTCGGGCGAGCTGGGGCAGGTCGTCTCGGTCAACCATACCGCCTCTGTCGGTCTCGACCGTGCCACGCACAGCTACGTGCGCGGAATTTTCCGCCGCGAGCGGGAGTCGAATCCGATCCTGCTGGCCAAATGCTGCCACGACATCGACTTCCTGCTGTGGCTCACCGGCGCGCATTGCCGCAGCCTGTCGTCCTTCGGCTCGCTGCGCTGGTTCCGTGCGGAGAATGCTCCCGAAGGCTCCGCCGCGCGGTGTCTCGACTGCCGGATGGAATCCGAATGCCCTTCTCGGCACGCGACCTCTATTATGTCCGCCGCGACTGGGTGGCGAACTTCGATGTCCCCGAAGGCAAGACCCTCGATGAGACCATCCTCGAGGAGCTTCGCACCGGGATGTACGGCCGTTGCGTCTACCACTGCGACAACGATGTGGTCGACCACCAGCTGCTTGCGATGGAGATGGAGGGCGAGGTGACCGTGAGCCTTTCGATGGAGATGTTCACGGCCGACGATTTCCGCAAGACGCACGTCCGCCTGACGGGCGGCGAGATCGATGGCGACGAGAGGACGCTGCGGGTCCGCAGGTTCCGCGGCGGGGATGCCGAGACCTATGATTTCTCGGACATCGCCGGACAGCCCTTCCACGCCGGGGCCGACCTGCAGCTGATCGGCGATTTCATCCGCGCGCTCCGCGACCCCTCGCGGCCGTTCCTCACCACGATCGACGATTCGATCGAGAGCCACCGCATCTGCTACGCCGCCGAACGCAGCCGCCGGACGGGCGAGACGATCCGGATGGATGCCGCCGAATGATCGGACGATTTGCTTCGAGAAGACCGGAATTCCGGTCTTCTCTCGTTTTAGCATTAACTTTGCTACCTTTGTCGAAACATCTCCGCCATGCAAACCCTTTTTTCTGGATCGACTCGGTCAATAACGTGCTCTGGTCTTATCTGCTGGTCGCCCTGCTGTTAGGCTGCGCCGTATGGTTCACCGTGCGTACGCGCGGCGTGCAGTTCCGCATGCTGCGCGAGATGCTCCGTGTGCTGGGGAGTCGGCGGGCGGCGGACGGCGGGGCGAGCGGCATGTCTCGTCGTTTCAGGCTTTCGCCGTCTCGCTGGCCAGCCGCGTCGGCACGGGGAATCTGGCGGGTGTCGCCACGGCGATCGCCGTCGGCGGGCCGGGCGCCGTGTTCTGGATGTGGGTCATCGCCCTGCTGGGTGCGTCGAGTGCCTTCGTCGAATCGACCCTCGCCCAACTCTACAAACGCAAGGGGCGGGACTCCTATATCGGCGGCCCGGCCTACTACATGGAACGCGGACTGGGCAAACGCTGGATGGGCGTCCTCTTCGCCGTGCTGATCTCCGTGACATTCGGTTTCGCCTTCAACTCGGTGCAGAGCAACACGATCTGCGCGGCCTGGGAGGGTGCTTTCGGCTTCGCCCACCATTGGGTCGGCGCCGGCCTGACGCTGCTCACGCTGCTGGTCATCTTCGGAGGCATCCACCGTATCGCCCGGGTGAGCGGGGTGGTCGTCCCGGTCATGGCACTGGGGTATATCGTCCTTGCGCTGGGCGTCGTGCTCTTCAATTTCCGGCGGTTGCCCGAGGTCGTGGAGCTGATCGTCGCCAATGCCTTCGGTTGGGAGCAGGCGATGGGCGGCGGTGCCGGCGCAGCGCTCATGCAGGGCATCAGGCGCGGCCTGTTCAGCAACGAGGCAGGCATGGGCTCGGCGCCGAACGTAGCCGCAACGGCCCATGTGTCGCATCCGGTCAAGCAGGGGCTGATCCAAACCCTCGGGGTCTTTACCGATACGCTCGTGATCTGCACCTGTACGGCCTTCATCATCCTCTTCGGCGGATTCCCCGACGCCTCGCTGTCGGGCATACGGCTTACGCAAGCGGCGCTGGTCGGTGAAATCGGCCCTGCGGGCAGTGTCTTCGTCGCTGTGGCGATCTTCCTCTTCGCTTTCAGCAGCATTATCGGGAATTACTACTACGGCGAGGCCAATATCCGGTTCATCACCCGCCGCCCCTGGGTACTGACCCTTTACCGGGTGCTGGTCGGTGTGATGGTGCTCTTCGATCCGTGGCGACGCTCGATCTGGCATGGAGCCTGGCCGATGTGACGATGGCGCTGATGACGCTGTGCAATCTGGCGGCGATCGTGCTGCTGGGCCGTCAGGCCTTCCTGCTGCTGGCCGACTACACGGCCCAGAAGCGGCAGGGCATCAAAAATCCGGTCTTCACGAAAGACCGGATTCCCGAATTGAAAGACAAGGCCGAGTGCTGGTAGCGCATTACTCCACCAGCCGGCGCGTCACGCTCCACCGCTGCATCAGCCGCACCACCGCCCAGCTCACGGCGAAGGCCCCGCAGGCGATCAGCGCGATGCGCGCCAGCGCGGGAAGTCCCGGAATCCGCTGCACGAGGTCGTAGCCGGCCTGAACGAAGATGAAGTGGCAGAGGTAGATGCCGAACGTCGCGCCTGCCAGCCGCGAGAGCCATGCGCGGGGCTTGAAGTCCAGCTTGCGCACGATCACGAAGACCGGGTAGGTCATCATGAAGACGTTGATGCCCGCGAAATACCATACGATCTCAAGGTACGCGTAGTTGCCCGGGAAGTGGTTTTGCAGGGCGACGTATCCGAAGGCCGTGATCAGGTAGCCCGCAATGAACATCGGGATACAGACGGCCAGTGTCCGGCGCCAGTCCCATGCGGGCGGGAATTTCACCAGGTAGTATGCCAGCACGAGGTAACCCGCGAAGCCCGAGACGTAGTAGAACGTCCCGAATTCGTTCCAGTCGCAGACGCCGTAGAGCCCCATGTTCCCGAAATTCCCCGTGTAGCCCAGCATCGGCGCGAACATCTTGGCGTAGGGCAGCAGCAGGGTCACGCCCCATACGCCGAGCAACGTTTTGAGTTCGCTGCGCGAGGCCCTTTCGAGCCATGCGCTGATCACGGGCATGATCAAATACAGCCCTGCGAGCATGTAGAGGTACCACAACGGCGTAGTGTCGAACGTGAAATTGAATACGAATGTCCAGAGTTTGTGCAGCGTGGCGCCCCAGGTGAAATTTTCGGGGTCGATCGCCGGGCTCTGGCTTGCGGTGACGTAATTGAGGTAGACGTAATAAAGCAGCGGCAGCACGACCGACCAAAAAACGAGTGCCGCGAGAATACGTCCGATGCGCTTGCGGTAGAAGCCGGCGAGGCCGGTTTTCACCGGGAGCAGCAACACGCCCGTCATCATGACGAACAGCGGCACGCAGCAGCGCACGAAACTGCCCGAAAAGGCTCCGGTGAGGAATGCGGCGCGGTCGTTGTCGAACTGGCCGACAAAGGGGTCGCAGCAGTGCGAAAAGACCACCAGGAAGCAGGCGGTCACGCGCAACAGGTCTACCCAGCCGATGCGTTCGCGGGCCGGGGCGTTCGGGTTGGGAAGTCGGGTCTCCATCTGTTTGTCGGGGTTAATCGGATTTTTGCGAAGATACGAAAAAAAGCGCGCCGCCACGATTTTTTTCGCAGCGGTGCGCCGTTTTTTGTGCCGGGACGTGCGGTTTTTTATGCCCTGCCGTCCTGTTCGGGCCGGAATACACCGTCTCGCCCGCCATTGCGTCCTTGTTCGGGCATTCGGTTTTTGCCTCCCGGCTCTTTCGTCAGAGCTCTTGCCTGCCGCCGCTTGCGCTTCAGCCATTACGTCCCGGCCCTTGCCTTCCGGCCCTTTCGTCCCGGCTCTTACCCCGCCCTTGCGTCGGAGCCCTTGTCTCCCGGCTGTCCTTGCGCCGGGACGCACGGTTCGCCGCGCCCGGTGCCGCCTGCCGGTCAGTTCACGACGACCGTCGGGAAATATTCGCGGAAAAGCGCCGCGGCACGTTCCGACTGTTCCGGGGTGTTCTCCTGTACGCCTGCGAGCCTGTACTCTTTGCCCATTGCTTCGTATTTGTGAACGCCGAGCGTGTGGTAGGGCAGTATCTCTACCCGCTCTACCTGTTTGTAGCCGCCCAGCCGTTCGCCCAGCGCGCGGATGTCGGCCTCGGCGTCGCTGTAACCCGGCACCAGTACGTAGCGCAGCCAGAACGGCTTGCCGTGTTCCTCGAGCCATGCCGCCGTGCGCAGCGTCTGCGCGTTGTCGCGTCCCGTGAGCGTGCGGTGGCGCTCCGGGTCGGCCTGCTTGACGTCGAGCAGCACCAGGTCGACCAGCCCCAGCAGCTCCTCGACCGCCGGGTTCCAGACGCCGCCGTTCGAGTCGAGGCAGACGTGGATGCCCGCCCCGTGTAGCTGCCGCACGAGCGGCACCAGCGCCGTGGCCTGGAACGTCGGCTCGCCGCCCGAGAAGGTCACCCCGCCGCGCCGTCCGAAGAACGGTTTCTGGTCTGTGGCCATGCGCAGGATCTCTTCCGCAGGCGTGGGCTTTCCCCCGCAGGCGTCGATCGTATCGGGGTTGGCACAGTAGAGGCAGCGGAAATTGCAGCCTTGCAGGAAAACGACGAGCCGGAGTCCCGGCCCGTCGAAAGTTCCCATCGATTCGTAGGAATGTATTCGAAGCATAATCTGAATATTGTCGCCCTGCTCGCGGTTGGTCGGCGTAATCTGCGGCCTGCAGGCCGCAATTTATAAATCCGACCCCACTCCGCACCCCTCCCTTGAGAGGGGCTTGTGTCCGCCTGCGGCGGAAATCCGGCGTGGTGTGGCGCGGCAGTGGCGGCTGAAAATTTACATCCTCTCGTGGAAGCTGCGGCTGATGACCTCCAACTGGTGTTCGCGGCTCAGCTTGGTGAAGTTCACGGCATAGCCCGATACGCGGATCGTCAGCTGCGGATAGTTCTCGGGATGCTCCATGGCGTCTTCGAGCATCGCACGGTTCAGCACGTTGACGTTCAGGTGGTGTGCGCCCTTCGTAAAGTAACCGTCGAGCATCGTCACCAGGTTCTCGATCCGCTCCTCTTCGGTCGGGCCCAGCGATTTGGGGACGATCGAGAAGGTATTCGAGATGCCGTCCTGCGAGTCGCGGTAACGGAGTTTGGCCACCGAGGCGAGCGAGGCGATGGCACCGCTCTTGTCGCGTCCGTGCATCGGGTTGGCACCCGGTGCGAAGGCCACGCCCTTGGCACGTCCGTCGGGCGTCGCGCCGGTTTTCTTGCCGTACATCACGTTCGAGGTGATGGTCAGCAGCGAAAGCGTCGGGCGGGCGTTCTTGTAGACGGGCAGTTTCTTGAGCTCCTCGCTGAAGAAGTACACGAGGTCTACGCCCAGGTGGTCTACGCGGTCGTCGTTGTTGCCGAAGCAGGGGAATTCGCCCTGGATGTCGAAGCCTTCGCTGAGCCCCT
>JBKSUH010000121.1:0-5939 GCA_047233565.1 Alistipes sp. | reverse complement strand
CTCCAGGCGGCCGTCGGAGGGCGCTTGCGGCGCAGGTGCAGGATCCTCCTGCAGCCGAGCGGGTTCCGGTATCGCGGCGGGGGATCCCCCGCCGTCGAGGTACTCCGTGGCGGCGGCCATGTTGTCGGCGCATGCCATCTCGCTACCCGGTTTCGGCTTGGTGCCGGCGGCGAATATGAGCACCTGGCCTACTTGGTAGCTCTCGCCGATGCCGCCGTAGTAGAGGTCGCGGTCGGTGATCGTGGCGAGCACGTGGCCGCGGTATCTGGATGTCTTCACGACGTCACTTCCCGTACTGGCCGAGGGACTCGCCGGCATCGGCCAGCTTGCCCGTTGACGGCTTCTGCCCCTCTTCCCCACCCTTGCGCGGCTTCGAGGAGAGGGGCTTCCGCCCGGCTCGGCGTGACGACCTCGGGTTCTGGCGGTGCCGGCTGGGATGCCTCCTTCGCAGCGGCTTCCCTTGCTGCGGCAATCGGTTCGAGTTGCCATCAGATGGCTCCTTTCTTTCTAAGATCCTTCACGACCGCCGGTATCGTATGTTTATTGGATTTGGGATGTTCCAGGTTGATTGACTTCGACTCGACTTCGGTGTCCTTGTAGGCTACGCGGTACGGGATGACGGTATCAACGAGCAGACCGCCCATGTCTTCGCGCGAGCGGATGTAGTCGAGCATCTCGGGTGCCAGCTTGATGCGCTTGTCGTAGTTGCAGACCACAAGTCCCTTGGTGACGTCGGGGATGCGGAGCTCGGTGCACAATTCCTCGCCCCACAAGTATTGGAACATCTCGACGCCGGTGAGCCCGTTGTCCGACACGTCGGTCACGAGCACTATCGAGTCCGCGGCGAAGAAGGCGTTTTGGTTAACGAGGCCGAGCCCAGGGTTGGTGTCGATGATGATGTAGTCGTACCGGCCGAAGAACTCGCTGTTGTCCTGCAGGTAGTAGCCGAGCAGCCTGATCCGCTCGCCTTTTGCCGCGAGTTCGAATTCCGTTTTGAACAGCAGGATCGAGGACGGCATCACGTCCAGGTTCGGCAGGTCGCGCAACGGGGCGCGGATCACCGCGTCCTCCGGCGGCGTGCCCTGGTTCGTGAGGACGTCGGCAAGGGTGGTCATGTCCGGGTCGGCAATGTCGATCCCCAACCCCTTGGAGGCGTTAGCCTGGGGATCGGCGTCCACGACAAGCACCTTATAGCGCTCTGCGAGGCAGCCGGCGATGTTGTCGACGACCATGGTCTTTCCAGCCCCGCCCTTCATGGCTCCCACCGTGACGACCCATGCGGGGTTCTTCTGGGACGTCGGCGCCTTGGCCTTTGCCATTCCCTGCCTCCTTGATTGATAGAGAACTCAAAAACTTGAATACTAGAGAACACGAGTAAAGTATACATCAAGAAAAAGAGTAGTCAAGAACATGAAAATATGAAAACTTGAAAACACAAGAACTAAAAAACAATAAAATATGAAATTGTAAGAACTAGAAAATTCAAGTAATAGAAAACTTGTTAAAGCGAGGTATAGAGTTCTTGAATACTCGTGTAATTGAGGAAACATCCCACTGGCAACGTTAGTGAAGATCACGAATACTTGAATAATGTAGAACACGAGTACTTGAAAAATTGAAAATGAGAAAATACAAATACTTGAATACTAGAATATACGAATACTTAAATCTCATAATTAAATATGAGACTTCTATACCGAAATGCTAAACATGTAAATGATGCTGCAAATAATAATTCGCAGGTTAGGCCTTGAAAAACAGCCCTGGGGGGGGGGTATCATGGATTAGTGAAAAGCGCATAGAAAGGGTGAACGATGGCGACCCAGGAAAAACCCGTCTCCAACCAACTGCTGAAAACGGCTGCCGCGCTGGCCTCGATCCTGCTCGCGGCATCGCTGGCGTCGCCGCCGGCCGCGGCCCTTGCCGCGGGCGACGGGGACAGGATCGTCAAAACGTTCACTTACATGGAAGCGTCCGGCATGCCGGAAGGGCTCGTGCCATCGTCTATAGAGTTCGGCGGCAATGCCTACAAACTCGAAAAGCAAGGCGAACCCTACGTTGATGAATCGTACGAGCGGCAAACCGCCGAACTCGAGCATGACACGACCGTGGAAGCGGGCGTGCTCGATGTTAGCTACGCCATCGCCAGCATGCCGGCCACGATGGACGCGTCGACGATCGATCCACTCTACGAAGGGGATCTGCCGCTTGACAGCGTCGAGCAGATCCCCGTCTACCAGCTCCGCACCCGTCAGGTTGACCGGCCGGTGGACTATCCCGGGCTGCCCACCAACGACGTCGATGCGACGATACCCGCGTACGCGGACTTCCCGTGACAAGCGGCGATGGCCCCGATACGACGACGATAAGACCCTGGCCCTCTGACGTCGAGTTCGAGGTCACGGCCACCGACGACTAGGGCTCCCATCGTACACGGCCCATGCCAACTACCGCGGCCGGGACTACCTCGAGACGTCGCCACACCGTCATAGGCCATTACAAGGGATCGCGACGGAAGGACAGCGCATGGCGCTGGACGTTACCTACTACCACGAGGTTCCCGACCTGCACCCGCAAAGGCGGAGCGGGCGGCCGTTCGATGTGATCCCCTGTCGTCGGGCGGGGCGACAGTGCCCTGCTCATCGCCGTAGCGGTGGTCTGGAGGCGGCGCGCCCGCATCACCAAGACGTTTGACGACGGCAGCGTGGTGGTGCTCGCGCGGGTCAAGGCTGAAACAGGCGACGGCGATGGAGCGTCGCGTGCCCGACGAGCTGGAACGCGGGCCCAGACTGCCCGACGCAGCGGATGATGGTTCCTCCATCGCGATAACCGGCGGGATGGTTCTGCGAGTCGGCTCCGTGAAGGTCATGCAGTTCGACGACGGGGGTGGGAGGCAAGCTGCGAAATGACAACTGACGATGCCGGGGTGCGCATGGCTCTCCGCCCGGTCTGTCCATGCGCCCCCCGGCATCGGGGCCGCCGATCGGAGGGATACGAACCCTGCGCTAGGCAAACAGACTGGGCATAAGACCGGGCGAAAGGATGTTGGGACATGAGCGAAAACGAAAAGACCGAGAAGCTGGAATATCAAACGGAAGAGAAGATCGAAGGGCTGACCGAGCCGATTGAGGGCGAGAAGGATATCGAGTCCGAGCCTGCGCAAGGGGAAACGGTGGACGGCGGGGGTTCGCCCAAGCGCAAGCGCCGCATCGTCGCAGCGGCCGTCCTCGGCGTTGCCGTGATCGCGCTGTGCATTGCGGGCATCGTGGGCGCTGCAACGCCCTCGGAGGCACCCCAGCCCGAAAAATCCCAGCCGGAGCAAGAGACGGTTGCGCCTAAGAATGACCAGAAGTATTCCCTCGCGGTCAAAATCGAAGCCGAAGGGTGGACTGATACCGCGACTAAGGCGACAGTGCGCGTCGAAGCTGCGGCCCCGCACGGAGAGATGGAACCTATCGAGCGCGAGGTCGAGTGCGGCGAGAATATCGTCCTTGTAGAGGCCGATGAGTTCGTGAAGGACGCCACTTACAAGGTGTCCGTGTCCAAAGCCCCCGTGCTTGAAGACGGATCAACCTACACCGCAGGGGAGCCTTTCGAGCTTAAAGCCCCCTCTGATGCTGCTGCGAGCGCGAGCAACACCGTAAGGTCGCTTGGCCTTGAGTGGGATAACGAGCGCGAAGACGCTATGGTCATGTTCGAGACGGTTTCAGCCGATGAAAAGAAGATAATCGTCAACATCACTCTCGCGCCGAAAGCGCTGGCCGACATGAGTGCCGAAGAGGTCGAGGCGTCGGCAACAGCCCTCGAAGCGGCAGGCAAGTCAGACGCCGCCCAGGCGGCCGTGCAGAGCGCCCCTGCCACATCGGGTAATGCTGTGCAAAGCGGGGGGACCGGAGGTGGATCGACGTCCGGGGGAGGTTCCTCGGAACCTGCTCCCGCTCCTGCTCCCGCTCCTGGGCCCGACCCTGCGCCGGCTCCTGCTCCCGAGCCGGATCCTCCGGCGCATGTCCATAACTGGATTCCCGAAACGACAGAGAAGACTATTTACCACAATTTCTGTGGGATTTGCGGCGCTGATATTCAAGGAAACGAAGCGGGTCATCTGAAAAACCATGCCCTAGCAGGGGAAGGCGTTGGCAACGCCTATCCGTCTCCTGTAGGGACGGAGACTGTGAACACTGGCCGCTACTACTGCTCCTGTGGGGAGTGGAAATAGAAGAATCGAAGGCGAACGAGATGGGAGAGGGCAATGATAGACAACTTGCTGAAAGAAGGAGGAGGCATACTGCGTCGCCTGCCGTCCGCAGCGATGGCTATCATGCTAGCGGTGACGCTGGCGATACCACAGGGATTGGCCTTAGCCGATCCTGCTCCCGTCTCTGAAGATGTTGAAGCCTTCGGGCATGCAAATAGCGAGGCACAGCCGGTAATCTCGGAATCTAACACAAGTACGGAGATGGCAGATAAGGGGGATGGGCTAGAGCAGGAAGTTACCCCTGATCAGGAAACGCAGCCTGATAACCCAAAGGAAGAAAACCCCGTGTCGAAAGAGCCGGATGAAGATTCGGAATCTATAAAAAATGAGGCCTCTGACGTTGAAGAGGAAGCCGAGCAGCCTGTAGATCCGCTTTTGTTGGCCAGTCAGGCTCCACCGGTCATGGGGTCGATCGCGCGTGACCTATCGACCATAAGTGGCACCGCAAGCATGGTGTGTCTCAACCCTGGGCCGACGAACGACCATTACAACCGGTTCGGTATAACCATGCCCGACGGCCAGTATTTGATTGGCCACTGCATGGACTATGGACAAGCGGCGCCAGCCGATGGCACTTATAATTTCACAGGGGTTTGGGATTCTGGAGCTCGTGCTTACAATGTGACGCTTGACACAACCGGGGCAAATAAGAATCCAGGATCTTTAGCGCCTTATCCGTGCCAGCGGGTAGGGAACTTCTACTGGACGCCGAAAGGATCTGTTGAGCTCTACAAGAGCTCAACTAAGCCTGATATGACGAACGGCAACCCGGTTTACAGTCTCTCTGGTGCAAAATACGATGTTTACCGCTCAAACGATGACGGTTATGTACTGACATTGACGACTAATGCATCTGGTTACGCATCGGCCTCCGGCCTGCCTTATGGCAACTACTATTGCGTTGAGTCGCAACCACCAACGGGTTTCTTTAAAGATACTAGCCGACATTACTTCGATGTATCAGGCAATGCTGTTATTAGAGCGTCTGATGTGCCGTACGACGATCCGGTAGGTGCGTTGCTTCATAAGGCAGACCCGTTGACCGGAGGCACCGCTCAAGGGGGTGGAACGCTCGGAGGAGCGGAATTCACCGTAAAATACTATGCGGGTTACTATTCTTCCGATCCAGCTGCACAAGGGATAAGCCCTATGCGCACGTGGGTTATGCGTACGGATTCTGACGGTTTCTGCTATTTTGACTCATCGTATGTGGTATCCGGCGACCCGTTTTATATTGGCGCTGCTGGCACACCGACGTTTCCTTTAGGCACTGTGACCGTCCAGGAAACTAAAGCGCCGGAGGGATACGTGCTGTCCTCTGCGGCGCGTCCGAACGACGTATTCGTGCAGCGCATTACAATGTCGGGTATTGAGGGGAATCCGGCTGAGGTCTGGAATGAGCATCAATTCCTGGACGATTCTATCCGCGGCGGCGTAAAGACGACGAAGCTCGATGGCTACTACCAAAGCGCGACCGCGCAGGGCGATGGAACAATGCAAGGCGCGACCTTCGCCATCAAAAATGCATCAGAGAACCCCGTCGTGGTCGGAGGCGTCACATACGAGCCGGGCAAGGACGTGGCCACCATCACCTCCGGCGCCGACGGCGTGGCGCAGACCGCGAGCGACCTTCTGCCCTACGGCACCTACGAGCTGCGCGAAACCGTCCCGCCGGAGGGCTACC
>JBKSUH010000120.1:0-5954 GCA_047233565.1 Alistipes sp. | reverse complement strand
GTCGTCACGTTCGTCGGCTCGCCCGAAGCGGTCATCGAAGCCGCCTTTGCGGGGGTGAAGAGGGCTGCCGAGCTGATCGACATGCGCCGTCACAAGGGGGCACACCCGCGCATGGGGGCTACCGACGTGTTGCCGCTGATCCCGATTTGCGGCATCACACTCGCCGAGTGCGCCGAGCTGGCCCGCAAACTGGCCGAACGCATCGCCGCTGAACTGCATGTCCCTACCTATTGTTACGAGGCCGCGGCCTTCACCCCCGAGCGGCGCAACCTTGCGGTCTGCCGTGCCGGGGAGTACGAGGCGTTGCCCGAGAAACTGGCGCACAAGGAGGCGGCCCCCGATTTCGGGGCGCGGCCGTTCGACGACGGGGTAGCCCGCACGGGCGCCACGACCGTCGGTGCGCGCGATTTCCTGATCGCCGTGAATTTCAACCTCAATACCACCTCCACGCGCCGCGCCAACGCCATTGCGTTCGACGTGCGCGAGAAGGGGCGCCCCGTGCGCGAGGGCAATCCCGTCACGGGCAAGGTCGTAAAGGATGCCGCCGGCAATCCCGTCATGCAGCCCGGCACACTTCCGGCCACGAAGGCTATCGGTTGGTTCATCGAGGAGTACGGCATCGCGCAGGTTTCGATGAACATCACCGACATTGCCACCACGCCGCTCCACGTGGCCTTCGACGAGGTGTGCCGCAAGGCCGACGCCCGCGGCGTGCGCGTCACGGGCACCGAAATCGTCGGGCTCGTCCCCAAACGTGCGCTCATCGAGGCCGGGAAATATTTCCTGCGCAAACAACGCCGTTCGACGGGTATCGCCGAGCAGGAGATCGTCCGTATCGCCGTCAGGTCGATGGGGTTGGATGACCTCAAACCTTTCGACCCCGCCGAGAAAGTAATCGAATATCTGCTTGAAGCGGAGGATAAGCAAAAACGGCTTATCGACATGACCTGCAAAGGGTTTGCCGAAGAGACAGCGAGCGAATCCCCGGCACCGGGCGGCGGCTCGGTCGCGGCCTACATGGGAGCGCTGGGCGCAGCCCTCGGCACGATGGTCGCCAACCTCTCGTCGCATAAGGCGGGGTGGGACGACCGCTGGGAGGAGTTTTCCGATTGGGCCGACCGGGGACAGGCGTTGCTCGGGGAGTTGCTGCACCTCGTGGACGAGGATACGGCGGCGTTCAACCGCATCATGGCCGTCTTCGCCATGCCCAAGTCGACGGACGAGGAGAAGGCCGCCCGCAGCGCGGCCCTGCAGGAGGCGACGCTCTATGCGACGCAGGTGCCCCTGCGGACGATGAAGACGGCCTTCGGGGTTTTCGAAATCGTGCGTGCCATGGCAGCCGTCGGCAACCCCAACTCGGTGTCCGACGCGGGCGTCGGGGCGCTGGCCGCCCGCAGCGCCGTGCTGGGCGCAGGCCTCAATGTCCGGATCAATGCCGCCGGGCTGAAAGACCGTGCCGCGGCCGATGCGCTCGTGGCCGAAGCCGACCGCCTTGCGGCCGAGGCCGAACGGGCCGAGCGCGAGGTGTTGGAGATAGTAGCAAGTAAAATCTGAGCGATATGACACTGCAAGAGTTCCAGAATGACATCCGCGCGGGCATTCCCGATCGGCTGCCCGCCGCTAAACCCTATGACAAACAGATCAACCACGCGCCCAAGCGCAAGGGGATACTCACGCCCGAGGAGGAGGTGCTGGCGATCCGGAACGCACTGCGTTATTTCCCCGCGAAGCACCACGCCACGCTGGCCAGGGAGTTTGCCGAGGAGCTGCGCAAATACGGGCGCATCTACATGTACCGCCTGCGCCCCGACTACGAGATGTACGCCCGACCGATCGACGAATATCCCTGCCGCTGCCGCCAGGCCGCGGCTGTGATGCTGATGATCCAGAACAACCTGGACAAGGCCGTGGCGCAGCATCCCCACGAGCTGATCACCTACGGCGGCAACGGCGCCGTGTTCCAGAACTGGGCGCAGTACCGCCTGACGATGAAGTACCTGTCGGAGATGACCGACAGCCAGACGCTGGTGATGTACTCGGGGCACCCGCTGGGGTTGTTTCCGTCGCATCCCGATGCCCCGCGCGTCGTGGTGACCAACGGCATGGTGATTCCCAACTATTCGAAGCCCGACGACTGGGAGCGCATGAACGCCCTCGGGGTGTCGCAGTACGGCCAGATGACGGCCGGCTCCTATATGTATATCGGCCCGCAGGGGATCGTCCACGGCACCACCATCACGGTGATGAACGCCGCGCGCAAGCGTTTCTCCGGCGGCCGCAATGATGCCCGGGGGATGCTTTTCGTCTCCTCGGGGCTGGGCGGCATGTCCGGGGCGCAGCCCAAGGCGGGCAATATCTCGGGCGTGGTGAGCGTCATCGCCGAAATCAACCCCAAGGCGGCGCAGAAACGCTACGAGCAGGGATGGGTCGACGAGATGTACGATTCGCTCGACGCCCTGGTTCCCCGTATCCGCGAGGCCTGCCGTGCCCGCGAAGTGGTCTCGATGGCCTATGTGGGCAACGTCGTCGACCTTTGGGAGCGTCTGGCGGCCGAAGAGATCCCCGTAGACCTGGGTTCCGACCAGACCTCGCTGCATAATCCGTGGGCGGGCGGTTATTATCCGGTGGACGTGAGCTACGAGGCTTCGAACAAGATGATGGCCGAGGAGCCTGCCCGTTTCCGCGAATGCGTGCAGGAGTCGCTGCGCCGTCAGGTCGATGCGATCAATAAGCTGACGGCTCGCGGCATGTACTTCTTCGATTACGGAAACGCCTTCCTGCTGGAGGCTTCGCGCGCCGGAGCCGCCGTGATGGGCGAGGGCGGCCGGTTCCGTTATCCCTCCTACGTGCAGGACATCATGGGACCGATGTTCTTCGACTACGGCTTCGGACCTTTCCGCTGGGTCTGCACGTCGGGAAAACCCGAAGACCTCGAACTTACCGACCGCCTCGCGGCCGAAGTGCTGGAGGAGATCCGCCGCACGGCTCCCGCCGAAATCGCGGGCCAGCTCGACGACAACATCCACTGGATCCGCGAAGCGGGCCGCAATCGGCTCGTCGTCGGTTCGCAGGCCCGTATCCTCTATGCCGACAGCGAGGGGCGCACCCGGATCGCACAGGCCTTCAACCGGGCCGTTGCCGACGGGCGCCTCTCGGCTCCCGTCGTGCTGGGCCGCGACCACCACGACGTGTCGGGCACCGACTCGCCCTACCGCGAGACGTCGAACATCTACGACGGCTCGAACCTCACGGCCGACATGGCCGTGCAGAACGTCATCGGCGACTCGTTCCGCGGCGCCACGTGGGTGTCGATCCACAATGGCGGCGGCGTGGGCTGGGGCGAGGTCATCAACGGCGGCTTCGGCATGGTGGTCGACGGCTCGGAAGCCTCCGACCGCCGCATCCGCGAAATGCTGCTGTGGGATGTCAACAACGGCATCGCCCGCCGCAGCTGGGCGCGTAACGAGGGTGCCATGTCGGCCATCCGCCGCGAGATGGAACGCACCCCCGGCCTGCAGGTCACGCTGCCCAATGTCGCCGATGAGGAATTGATACGTAATATATTGAAAGAAAACGAATAAATCCCTATCACTTCACATGGAACATCACCATATCTCCGCGGAGCACCTTTCCCTTGCCCGCATCCGTGAAATCCTCGAACGGCACCTTCCCCTGGCACTGAGCGACGATGCCCGCGCACGCATCGTCCGCTGCCGCGAATACCTCGACCGCAAGATGGAAAACCCCGAACGCCCGGTTTACGGCATCACCACCGGTTTCGGATCGTTGTGCGACATTTCGGTAGGGTATGACGAGCTGGCCCAGCTGCAGAAGAACCTCGTCATGTCGCACGCCTGCGGGACGGGCGAGCGCGTCCCCTCCGAGATCGTGAAACTGATCCTTCTGCTCAAGATACAGTCGCTCTCCTACGGCCATTCGGGCGTGCAGCTTGCGACCGTGGAGCGGCTGATCGACTTTTTCAACAACGACCTCCTGCCCGTGGTCTACCAGCAGGGTTCGCTGGGCGCATCGGGCGACCTGGCGCCGCTGGCGCACATGAGCCTGCCGCTGCTGGGGCTGGGCGAAGTGGAATACAAGGGGGCTGTGCGCCCGGCTGCCGGCGTGCTCTCCGAGCTGGGGTGGCAGCCGATCGAGCTCCAGTCCAAGGAGGGGTTGGCGCTGCTCAACGGCACGCAGTTCATGAGCGCCTACGGCGTCTGGGCTTTGATCCAGTCCCGCCGCCTGAGCGAGTGGGCCGACCGCATCGGGGCGCTGTCGCTCGACGCTTTCGACGGGCGCATCGAGCCTTTCTGCGACGAGGTGCACCTGATCCGCGCCCACCGCGGACAGCTCGCCACGGCACGGAACATCCGGCGCCTGTTGGAAGGCAGCCAGCTGATCGCCCGTCCGAAGAAGCATGTGCAGGATCCCTACTCCTTCCGCTGCATCCCGCAGGTGCACGGGGCGTCGAAAGACACGATCGACTATGTGGAGGGCGTGCTGACGACCGAAATCAACAGCACCACCGACAATCCGACGGTCTTCCCCGAAGAGGATATGGTCGTCTCGGCGGGCAATTTCCACGGTCAGCCCATCGCGCTGGCGATGGACTTTCTGGCCATCGCGCTCGCGGAGCTGGGCAGTATCTCCGAACGCCGCACCTACAAACTGATCTCCGGTGCGCGCGAGTTGCCGGCCTTCCTCGTCGCCAAGCCGGGGCTGAACAGCGGCTTCATGATTCCCCAGTACACGGCGGCCTCGATCGTCAGCCAGTCGAAGGGGCTCTGTATGCCCGCGTCGGTCGATTCGATCCCCTCGTCGCAGGGGCAGGAGGACCATGTGAGCATGGGGTCCAACGCCGCGACCAAACTCTACCGCGTGGTGTGCAACACCGAACGGGTGCTGGCCATCGAGCTTTTCAACGCCGCGCAGGCGCTCGAATTCCGCCGTCCGGCGCGCTCGTCGGAGACGCTCGAACGTCTCGTCGCCGAATACCGCAAAGAGGTGCCCTTCATCGACAACGATTCGGTGATGTACCCGCATATCGAATCTTCCATCCGATTCATCCGCAAATCATGAGACTTCTGGTAAAGAACATCGGCAAAATCGTCGGCATCGAAACTGCCGGACGGCTTCGGCTCTGCGGCGGGAGATGGACCGCTTGGAGACGCTCGACGATGCGTGGCTGCTGGCCGACGACGGCCGGATCGCCGCATTCGGACGCATGGAGACGCTCGGTGAAATGGCCGCGGACAGGACCGTCGACGCCGAAGGGGCATGCTCTTCCCGTCGTTCTGCGACTCCCACACGCATCTGGTCTATGCCGGAAGCCGCGAACGTGAGTTTCTCGACAAGATCAACGGCCTGAGCTACGAGGAGATAGCCCGCCGCGGCGGGGAATTCTCAATTCCGCCGACCTGCTGCACCGCACCTCCGAAGAGGAGCTCTACCGCCAGGCGATGGGGCGTATCCGCGAGATCGCCGCCATGGGGACGGGTGCCGTGGAGATCAAGAGCGGCTACGGGCTGACTACGGCCGACGAGCTGAAGATGCTGCGCGTCATCCGGCGCATCCGCGAGACGGCGCCGCTGGCTGTGCGCGCCACGTTCCTCGGGGCGCATGCCGTGCCGCGCGCCTACGTAGGACGGCAGGAGGAGTATGTCGATCTGGTCTGCAACGAAATGCTGCCTGCGGTGGCGGCCGAAGGGCTGGCCGATTTCGTCGACGTGTTCTGCGACGAAGGGTTCTTCACCGTGGAGCAGACGGCACGCATCATGAAGGCCGGGCGCAAGCTGGGCATGCGCGCCAAGATCCACGCCAACGAACTCGCCGTCTCGGGCGGCGTGCAAGTGGGCGTGGAGTACGACGCCCTGTCGGTCGACCACCTCGAACGCATGGGTGGGCCCGAGATCGACGCCCTGCACGGCACGGTGACCTCGCCGACGATGCTGCCC
>JBKSUH010000119.1:0-6055 GCA_047233565.1 Alistipes sp. | reverse complement strand
CTTATCCTTCATGAAAAGCCAGGCCGTAAAGCCGTTGATTACGACCCCGACGCCGGCCGTCCAGGCAATGGCTCCGCCCTCGACGGGTGCCGGATGCAGCATCCGCCCCACGCTCTCGGCAACGATGACCCCCACGGCGACGAGCAGGATCACGGAGTTGAGCAGCGAAATGAGCACCGTGCTCTTCTTATAACCATATGTATACCGGGGCGTAGCATGGGCCTGCGCAAGGCGGAAAGCCAGCATGGCCAGCAGCAGGCTCGCCACGTCGGAAAGGTTGTGCCCGGCATCGGACAGCAGCCCCATCGACCCGTAATAGAGCCCGACGGCGAATTCGACGACAACGAATGCCACGTTGAGCGCAATGCCGAGGATAAAGGCTTTGTTGAGCGACGTGACCGTATGGTCGTGATGGTGTTCGTGTGCCATAACCGTTATATTTCGGCGATCGTATCCCGGATGTCCGAGAGATCGACCAGTTTGTTGACGATGGCGTAGATCGTAAGCCCTGCCGGAGAGTGTATCTGCAACTTGGCCACGATGTTGCGCCGATGTGTGATGACCGTATGGGTCGAAATGCAGAGTGCATCGGCGATCTGCTTGTTGGTCATTCCCTTGACGATGCAGACGACGATCTCGCGTTCGCGGGCGCTCAACGGTTCCTGGCGCTCCTCGCGGGGCGACTCATCGGCCGGCTGTACGATTTTGCGGCGCACGCAGTCCTCGAATCGTAGATCGAAAGGACCTCGTCGTAGGCGCCGAGCGTCGCGGCGTCGGTCATCGCCAGCTGCAGGGCGACGCACCGCATGCCCTCGCATCCGGTCTGCGCCCGCAACTGCTGGGGCGTACAAAATCCCAGCGAAGCCGGGTTGACGACCAGCACGTCGGGACGATGGCGCGACAACTGCGCGGTGAGCTGCGAAATATCGGCGATTTCGAGGATATCGACGTCGGGGGCCGGCAGGCGGCGCAACACGGCGATAATGCCACAGCGCAGGATGGCCGAAGGCTCGGCGACGGCGAGTTTCAACGCCTTCATCGACGGCCTCCTTTCTTGGGGACGGGTTGCTTGGGAGGCGTGTCCCCGGGCTGTGCGCCGGACACCCCGCTCCCCGTCCGCTCTTCGAGCCGCTTGATCGCCGGGATGAACAGACGGTCTTCGATATCGTTGTGCGACGCAAGGTCGCGTTCGCAGGTGAAGATGTCAAAAAGCACGCCGTTCAGCTCGTTGGTACTGCCCGAAGGGTAATAACGGATGATGATGCGCTTCAGTTCGGCGAGCTTGGCCTCGACCTGATCGTGATGACGGCGGAAAACGTCGATCGAATACCCTTCGGGACGCTCTCCGGCAAGCAGGGCTTCGACATAGGGGAAAACCTTGCGCTCCTCGTAATCCATATGCTTGTGCACCTCGGCGACATACTCGTCGAAGAAGCGCAGGATGGCGAAGGCCACGTCGTTGCGGCTGCAGTCGATGGCCTCGATCAGCTTGCGGCGAATGCCCGGCAGCCGGAAATCGAGGAAATAGTCGTGGGAATTGCGCAGATAGCCCACCAGCGCTCCGACCGAAACAGCGCCGGGATCGGGAGCTTCTCCGTCGATATGCGTATTGACCACGGTCAGGAACGTCCCGGTATCGACCCCGCTGTCGCGGCAGACTTCGCCGATCGTCTTGTCGCCGAAGCCCAGCGCGATGCCGAAGCGGCTCATGATAAGCAGCACGGGGTAGCGGTCGCAAACCAGGTCGCACATGCGGTCGTCGGAATTGTATCGTCCTATTCTATACATAGTATGCTCAATATCTGCAAAAATAACGAATTACCGCACCCCACGCAATACCTAAATCCAGGTATTTATCCCGGAATCAGCGGTTTCCGATGTCGACATAGGTCGTCTGGAGCATCGTGCGGCCGATGTCCAGCAGGCCGGGTGCCGTCTCGCTGACAGCCTTACCGCTCGTAGCGTCCCACACGGCCTCACCCGAGGCATCGACCACGCCGAAACCGTCGTTAAACGTATAGTACGCGAATTTACGGGGGGGGGTCGGGGCGAAAATATCCTTGCTGTAATCGAAATCCGAGTGGTCGATCCCCAGCTGTCCGAGGATCGTGGCGCAGATGTCGATCTGCGAAGCGTAGGTATCGACCACACGCGGCCCGGCGACGGCGCCGCCCGTCCAGATCATCGGGATGCGGTGGCGCAGCGGCTCGTTGTAGGACAGACTGCGCGGCCACGGGTAGCCGTGGTCAGCGACCAGCACGACGAGCAGGTCGTCCCATGCGGGCGAAGCCCTGAGTTTGTCGATCATGCGGCCGACGCAGTCGTCGGCGAAGGCGAAGGCGTTCAGCTCCCTGTCGTCGAACCTGCTGAACGGCACGTCGAACGGCCGGTGGCTGCTCAGAGTCAGCAGTCCCGCCAGGAACGGCTCGCCCTTCCCGCTCAGGGCGATCACGCGGTCGGCGAACCAATCGCACATCACCGCGTCGTCATAGCCCCAGTCGGCCGGCGGGGTATCGAAGCGCAGGTCTTTCTGCCACGTAAGCTGCTGCCAGCCCGTAGCGTACATGTACGACGCCTGGTCGGTGAAGTTCAGATCGCCGCCATAGGAGAAGCCGGTGGCATATCCTGCGCCGGAGAGCGAACGGGCCAGCGAGGGCAGGTTACGGCTCTTGGCCGGGAGCTTCATGATCGACATGCGGGTCTGGGCAGGGAATCCGCTCAGGATAGCCACCTCGCCCCGGTCGGTGCGGAACGAGTTGGCGAAGAAATTTTCGAACCAGATGCCTTCGCCCTTCAGGCGCTGCATGTTGGGCATGACGGGCAGACCGCCGACATCGGCATCCATGACCGTACGGGCGAAACTTTCGAGAATAACCACCACGACATTGGGGCGCGAGGTCGTCAGCACCCGCTCGGGAGCAGCGGCGGAAGGGTCGTTCCCGCGCAAGCGGGCAAACCGTTCCTCGCGTCCGGCCTCGTCGAAGAAGGGGTATTCGGCGGCATAGTCGGTATGGTCGCCGAGGCTCGTAAGGAACGAAAAGACCGGGTTGGTCGCCGCATGGTTCAGAAACATGTTCGCACTGAAATAGGCCTTTGACACATTGGCGACAGAAGCCCCCAGCCCGCCGCGGATGGCGAGGAAATCGCACCCGGCGAGCAGCAGCAGGACAAGGCTCCACGGCAGCGCCGCACCCCGGCGGAGCGGCTCCCCGTCGAACAGGCGGCAGACGAGGCGGTAGACCCAGACCATGAGCGCCGCGTAGGCGACGGCCAGCAGGGTCTGGCGCACCCCGAGCCAGAAATCGACGCTCGCCATAGCCTCCTCGGGGTCGGTAAGGTAAATCAGGATCGTCGCATCGAGCCGGAATCCCCAATGCCGGTACAGTTCGACGTCCACGGCGAAGATCGCGGCCGTCAGGACAGCGATCAGCACGAAGTAAACGTTCAGCACGCGCCGCCATATCCGTTCGGGAAGCCGCACCCAGAGCGACGCGAGCGTCAGCAGCAGGGCAGGGCGGTAACATATCCCGCGACGGTGCTGTCGAGCGTCAGGCCGTGCCACACCACGCCGAGCCACCCCCGCGGAAGCCGGCCGCATCCGCGGCATAGTAGGCCAGAAAACGGGTTTCTGCACCGCCATCAGCAGGACGGTCGCGCAGAACACCGAAAACAAAAGCCAGTTTTCTTTACCATACGAGCAAAATAATGCACATATACGCCGGAGCGATACTGCTCCGCAGCCGGGCAGGACGTCGCGGCGCATCCTGCAACCGCAATCCCCGTCCTAAGGAGATTCCGCCGCCGTGAAATCGGTCCGGAACCGTTCGATCCGGGAAATCGTCCTGCGGAAAAGTCCTCCGCCCGAAAATCCGGTCCGGAAAGCCGTCCTGCCAGAAAGGAACCCATCCGCCGGAATCGTCCAGACGGAAACCGTTCATCGGAAAGAGCGTTCCAGCCGCAAATCACCTCAAAACGCCCGGCCCGAAAACCGCATACCGGGCACCCTAAATTTTCGCCGTAGGCCAGATCGCCGGCGTCTCCGATGCCCGGAACGATGTAGGAACGCGAAGTCAACTCCTCGTCGACGGCGGCCGCCCAGATCGTGGTGGTTTTGCGCGGCATATTCTTCTGCACGTAGTCGATCCCCTGTTCGCTGGCAATCACAGCCGCAACGTGCGTATATTTGGGCGTACCACCCTTCTCGCACAAGGCCTTATAGGCCAGCACGAGCGAAGAGCCCGTGGCGAGCATCGGATCGACCAGCAACAAGACCTTGCCTTCGAGGTCGCCGCACGAGATATACTCGACCTTGACCGTAAACTTGCCGTCTTTCGTACTTTTACGGTAGGCCGAGACAAAGGCGTTCTCGGCATCGTCGAAATAGTTCAGGAATCCCTGATGGTAAGGCAGCCCGGCCCGCAGGATCGTCGCCACGACGACCTGGTCGTCGATCAGCCCGACCTCCGCTTCGCCCAGAGGCGTCTCGACGATACGGGGCGAATAGGCGAGCTCCTTCGAAATCTCATAGGCCGTGATCTCCCCGATACGCTCCAGGTTACGGCGGAAGCGCATCGAATCCTTCTGCACCGACTTATCGCGGATCTGTGCGATGAACTTGTTGAGGACAGTGTCCTGTTTACTCAAAATATGCAGGGTCATAGGTATGAAGTTTGGTTGTCAATAGAGGAAGTTGTTGAAGGGGTAACGCCCGGCATGGATCTCGCGTACCATCCCGTAGAGATCCGAACGGAATTTCTCGATGTTGGTCTTGGCGAGCGCCGAAAGGAAAATGCAGGGGGTATTGGCCCGGGCGATCCAGCTCTTTTTCAGGTCGTCGAGCGACAGGTTCTCGCGCGTGGCGGGCGTGAGGTCGTCGTCGTCCTTCCTGACATAGGTATAGGCATCGACCTTGTTGAAGACCAGGTAAACGGGTTTGTCGCCCGCGCCGATATCCTGCAGGGTCTGCTTCACCACGTCGATCTGCTCTTCGAACTGCGGATGCGAGATGTCGACCACATGCACCAGCAGGTCGGCTTCGCGCACCTCGTCGAGCGTCGATTTGAACGACTCGATCAGCTCGGTGGGAAGTTTGCGGATGAATCCCACGGTATCGGACAGCAGGAACGGGAGGTTGTCGAAAACCACCTTGCGCACCGTCGTGTCGAGCGTGGCGAAGAGTTTGTTCTCGGCAAACACCTCGCTTTTGGAGATCAGGTTCATCAACGTGGACTTGCCCACGTTGGTATAGCCTACCAGCGCCACACGCACCATCGAACCGCGGTTCGAGCGCTGCACGGCCATCTGACGGTCGATTTTCTGCAAATCCTCCTTGAGTTTGGAGATCCGGTTACGGATGATACGGCGGTCGGTCTCGATCTCGCGCTCACCGGCACCGCCGCGGGTACCGGTACCGCCGCGCTGCCGTTCGAGGTGAGTCCACATGCCCGAAAGGCGGGGCAGCATATATTCGTAGTTGGCCAGCTGCACCTGCGTCTTGGCATAGGCCGTCTGCGCCCGCGACATGAAAATATCGAGGATCAGGCGCGTACGGTCGAGGATGCGGCAGGGCATGGCCTTTTCGATATTGCGCGTCTGCGACGGGGAGAGCTCGTCGTCGAAAATCACCACGTCGATCTGCTGCTCCCGGCAGTAACCGGCGATCTCTTCCAACTTGCCCGGGCCGACGTATATGCGGGCCGAAGGCTGCGGCAGCCGCTGCGTAAAGCGTTTCACACTCACGATATCGGCCGTTTCGGCCAGGAATTCGAGTTCGTCGAGGAACTCTTCGGCCTGCCGCGGATCCTGGTTGTCGCGGATAACGGCGACCATCACGGCGCGCTCTCTGCAATTGGGAACGGCCTCGGAGTTCGGGGTTATATTCTTATTCTCAGTCAAAGTCGTACACTTAATTTTAAACAGTCACATCGTGCCGCAACATGCGGCAGGGAAGGTGCTCCCTGCGGGGAGCAAACATTATGCTACAAAAAGGGTATCCTGCTTTCGGCGGATACCCTATTTATTAAATTGTCATGCAGAACATTCTCAACTCAAACCA
>JBKSUH010000118.1:0-6124 GCA_047233565.1 Alistipes sp. | reverse complement strand
ACGTTCTGCAGCTGACAGCCCTCCCCCGCCATGCGGAGCGTCCTCCATGCGCGGCCCGTGTCCTGCGGCTGTTTGCGACACGGCACGCCGTTCCGTATGCGGAATCTCCGCACCCCGCGGATTTGCGGATTTATCCCGCCCTTGTCGGGGGCGGGATTTTTGGTGTCCGGCCGGAGCGCTGTCTCCGTAATCGGTGCGACCGCTTTCCCGGCGGCTTCATGCGGTAGCGCTTCCGGCGTTCCGTGCCTGGTGTTCCATCCCGGTATCCGGCCTTTCCCCTCGGCTCCGGTTCCCTTTTCCGTTTCCGGGGGCACGCTTTTTCTGTCCTTTTCGCCCCTCCCGTTTTCCTCCTCGCGCATCCGTTTTCCGGCGCTCCCCGTTCCACGCTTTCCTGCTCGGGTTTTCTCTTCTTTCTTAAGAAAGAAAGAGAATGTAGCCTTTTCCCCGCAAATTTCGTATATTTGCAAGCTATAAGCTGTGTCCATGCTCGAAAAACTTGCAAAACAGACTGCCGTCTACGGTATCAGTACCATTGCCGTAAGGTTCCTGAGCTATCTGCTCACGCCTTACTATACCCGCATTTTCGGGCAGGAGACCTATGGTATCGTCACGGATATCTACGCCCTGATCCCGCTGGCGCTCACGCTGCTGACGATGGGCATGGAGTCGAGCTATTTCCGCTTTTCGGCCAAGGCCGAGGAGGCGGGCGGTGATGTGAAGGCCGCCAAACGCAGGCTTTTCGCCACGACATGGGGCGTCACCTCGCTTGCCGCGGCCGTTTTCTTTGTCGTCGTCGCCTTTTTTCGCGACGGGATTTCGCACCTGATGGGCGAGGCTTATGTGGCACACCCCGAATACATCGTCTGGGTAGGGCTCATCATCCTGTTCGACGTCTGGTCATGCATCCCCTTCTCACGGCTGCGCGAGCAGGGACGGGCGTTGCTGTTCGTCGGACTCAAGGCGTTGGGCGTCGTGCTCAATGTCGTCCTGGCTGTGGCATTCGGCCTCGCCGGGCTTTTTTCCACCGGGTTCGGCGTGGGGTGGGTCTTCGTCGCCAACCTTATCGCCAGTGCCGTGACGTGGCTGGTAATCCTCGCCACCGTCGACCGCACCGGCCGAAGATCAACTGGGCTCTGCTGGCCGCTGTTTTCGCCTATTCGCTGCCGTTGCTCATCGGCGGGCTGGCGGGTACGGCCAACGAGTTCATCGACCGCCAGCTGATCAAATACCTCGTGCCCGAAGGGGCCATGGCGGAGCTGGGGGTTTACGGCGCTATCACCAAGATCGCCGTGGTGATGATGCTTTTCTACCAGATGTACCGCCTTGCCGCCGAGCCGTTCTTCCTCTCGAACTTCAAAAAGTCCGATTTCGTGCAGATGAACGCCGCGGCGCTGAAATACTATGTCATGGCCTCGATGCTGATCTTCCTGGGCATCGCCCTGTTCCGCGACCTGTTCGCGCTGATCGTGGGACGCGATTTCCGCGAAGGGATCTTCATCCTCCCGGTCGTGCTCGGGGCCAACGTGCTGACGGGCGTGTGGCTCAACCTCTCGTTCTGGTATAAACGCGAAGAGAAAACCTCGCTGGCGATCGTCGTTACGGGAGCCGGGCTCGTCGCCATGATGGCCTTCGGTTTCTGGTTCATCCCGCTGTGGGGTTACTACGGAGCCGCATGGGCGCGGCTGGCGAGCGAATCGACGATGGTCGCCGTGAGCTGGTGGCTCAACCGCCGTTCTATCCGACGCCCTATGACTGGCGGCGTATCGGCGAGTATGTTGCCGCGGCGCTCGCGGTTTTCGCCGTGTGCGAAGCTTTGACCGCCTGCGGCGGCAATAAATTGATCACCTATGCGTTTAATATAGTGTTGTTTGCGGCCTATGCCCCTACCTCGTCCGCCGGGAGCGGATCGACGTTGCGGCATTGGTGAAGGCGGCCTTGAAAAGAAAATAGAAGGGCTGGCAATGCGATGAGACAAAGTGCAAAGAGAAGATCGTAGTGCTGGCGGTGAGTTTCGCGCTCTTCGTCGGCGGGGTGCTGGCCCTCTCGATGGACCGGGGCGCGGGGCGTACGGTCGTCCTTGCGTGCGTCGTGCTGGCTTTGCTGGCCGTCGCCGTGCGGCAACGGTTTTGAAAAACGGAAAAAGAAGTAACGAGACATGCGGTTTGCGGATATAACGGGACAGGAGGATTTGAAACGGCATCTGGTGCAGAGCGTGGACGCCGGACGCATCAGCCACGCCCAGCTCTTCACGGGCAGGCCGGGGCGGGTGCTTTGCGCTGGCGGTCGCCTATGTGCAGTCACTCTGCTGCTGCCACCGCCGCGGCGGGGATTCGTGCGGCGAGTGTCCCGACTGCAAGCAGATCGCTGCGCTGGCCCATCCCGACCTGCATCTGGTCTTCCCGGTCAACAAACAGGGCAAGAAGTCGGGCGAGGTGATGCGCAGCGACGAGTTCCTGCCGCTGTTCCGCGGGCTTTCGCCGAGCGCGGCGGCTATTTCTCGGCGCAGGACTGGTACGACCGGCTCGATCTGGGCAAGACCTCAAGGGCATGATCGCTGCGCGCGAAGCCGACGACATCATCCGCAAACTGTCGTTCAAGAGTTTCGAGGCCGACTATAAGACAATGCTGATCTGGCTCCCGGAAGCGATGAACGAGGAGGCGGCTAACAAGATCCTCAAGATCTTGGAGGAGCCTTGGGAAAAGACGCTTTTCCTGCTGGTTTCCGAGCAGCCCGACCGCCTGTTGCCGACGATCCTCTCGCGTACACAGGAGGTCGCCGTGCCGCGCATCGCACCCGACGTTCTGGAGCGTGTGGCCCGCGAGCGGGGGATCGCCGATCCGGTGAAAGCCCGTAACATGGCCCGTCTTGCAGGGGGCGATCTGCTGGAACTGAAACATCTCGTGGCCGGCGAGAGCGATGCCTTGCGGAAAGAGAATTTCGACCTCTTCTGCGGGCTTATGCGGCTAAGCTACAACGACAAGCATCTGGAACTCGTCGCCTGGGCCGAAGATGCCGCACAGCTTTCGCGCGAACAGCAGCGTGCTTTTCTGCGGGATGCCGCGCGCCTCTTGCGCGAGAGTTACATGCTCCATGCGGGCATCAATGAAGTCTGCTACCTCTGGGGCGAGGAGCTGGCTTTCTGTACCAAATTCGCCCCTTTTATCGGATCGCAGAACATCGAACCGCTCATTGCCGAGATCGAATGCGCTTTGGCGCAGATTTCGCAGAACGGAAATCCGACGATCGTATTCACCCATTTTGCCCTTGCGGTGAGCAAAATGATAAAACGACTCTGACTTATGGCACGTGTAGTACTTCTTACCGGCGGCAATACGGGCGACGTGAAACGGACGCTCCAGGCTGCGCAACAACTCATCAACGCCCGCGTGGGCGCCGTGCTGCGTTGTTCGCACCGTTACGAAAGCAAGCCGTGGGGCTTCGATGCCGAACAGCATTTCTCGAACCAGGCGCTTGAGGTCTCCACCGACCTGCAACCGCTCGAGGTGCTTGAGGCCGTGCAGGCCATCGAGCAGGAACTGGGCCGCAACCGCGCGGCCGAAGCGGTCGAGAAAGCCCGTACGGGCGTGGCCTACACCTCGCGGCCGATCGACATCGACATCCTCTTCTACGACGACGAGGTGATCGCAAGCGAGCGGCTCACCGTTCCCCACCCGCTCCTTTCCGAGCGGGAATTCGCCTTGGCCCCGCTGTGCGAAATCATGCGCCAGCGCCGCCACCCGGTCACGGGGCAGACCATGGAGGAGATGCTCGAAGAGCTTCGTAACAAGTAAATTCCGGAGATGAAGACAAAACGAATCATATTGTTTCTTGCCGCGGCCGCGTTGTTTACGGGGTGTTTCAAAGACGTCTCGTACAAGACGACCTATGTGTTCAAGCCGCTGGAGCAGGAGAAATCGGGCGATCCGACGCAGATTCTTGCCGACGCGAAGCTCTATGCCTTTGCGGCCGACACCTCTTCGTGGGAGGTCGCTTCCTACAAGGATGCGCTCGCGGGCGTAATTTCGCAGCGGGGCAACCGCAACGAAAGATCTCCACCCGCTCGCCGCGGGCGAACCCTATGAGCAGGAGGGCGTCGAGGGGCTGCTCCAGATGTCGTTCGACAGATCCTCGGTGATGGTGGTCGCCGTGGACACGAAGAATGAACTTTACGGCTATACGCAGCAGGAAGTGCCGGAAAACACCCTAAAATCTATGTCACGCTGATTTTCAAGCGGTGGAAACAGGGTTACTCCTACAAAGACGGCAAGTGGCTCATGTTCAACGATTCCTATACACCCCCGATCTATATCGACAGCCAAGTCACCGCGCAGCTTCAGGCCGAGGAGGGCGCCGAACCCACCGTGCCGTCCAACCTCAGGGTTTACGCCTATGCCGTCGATACGACCGCATGGAAGATCAACTCTTACAACGATGCGGCGCAGCGGATCATTACCTCGAAGAGCGATCCCAAGCAGACGCGGACCAGCCCCGACTTCGAAGCCTATTACTCCAAGGAGTCGGGAACCTACGGCATGAAGGTCAGCAGTCCGACGCTGATGGTGGTCGTGACCGATCCCGTCAACCAGCTCTACGCCTACTCGCAGCAGGAGGTCGAGATCGTCGAGGGCGGCCAGCCCGTAAACTTCCTTCCGGTCGTTTTCCGCCCGTGGAAGCAGGAATACCTCTATGTCGAGGAGGGCGGCTGGCGCGTGGTCAATGACAAACTGGCTCCCAAGGAGCCTGAAAAAGCAAGCAAGAGATAACGATGCAGACCGTAAACGAATATCCCGCGCTGCGTGCCGCCGTGCTGCTGCTTTTCGTTTCGGCTTTCCTGAGCCGTTGCGCGAGCATGATGACCCCCACGGGCGGGCCGCGCGATTCGCTGCCCCCGGTCATCGTGAACATGACGCCCGACAATTTTTCGACCAACCGGCCGCTCGTGAACCACGAGAAGATCTACATCGAGTTCGACGAGTTCGTGCAGCTCAAGGATCAGCAAAAGGAGTTCTTCACCTCGCCGCAGATGAAGAAGAAACCGCTCGTTTCGCTGCGTGGCCGTGGCGTCGTCATCCAGTTGCGCGATACGCTCGAGGCGAATACGACCTATTCGCTCAACTTCGGCAGTGCCATCCGTGACAACAACGAGGGCAACCCGCTCTACTCGATGCGTTATGTCTTCTCGACGGGGCCCGAGATCGACTCGATGGTTATGTCGGGTTATACGGCCGACAGCTATAAGGCCGACTCCGTGTCGAAGAGCTTCATCTGGTTCTTCCCCGCCGATTCGGTGGAAAACGTCGCCGAATACGACTCGACGATCTTCAAGTACAAGCCGGCTGCCATCGCCCGCGCCGAGAACAACGGTATCTTCATCGCCCAGAACCTCAAGCCGATCGCTTACCGCGTCTATGCCGTCCAGGACAAGAACGACAACCAGATTTATGAACCCGGTTCCGACCAGGTAGGCTTCCTCGAAGGTACCTACAACCCCCGCGAGCAACCCGATTTCGCCATGTGGTACGATTCGATCCGCCAATATGTCGTGGCCGAACCGCAGCTCTACCTGCGCATGTTTACCGACAAGGCGTTCCGGCGCCAGGTGCTTTCGCAGTCCGAACGGCCCCTGCAACACAAGGCGATGCTCTATTTCGCGGCCGCACACCCGCAGATCGAGCGTATCCGTTTCGACAGCATCCCCGAGGATCGGGTCATCTTCGACCCGCAGACCGTCGGGCGCGACACCATCGCCCTGTGGTTCAACATGCCTTCGTCGGCACTCCCCGATACGATCAAGGGCGAGATCACCTATTTCAAGCACGATACGGTCAATGTCCTGCAATCGGTCACCGAGCCCTTGAAGCTGGCCTGGAGGTTCATCGAAACCAAAGAGCAGGAGAAGGAGCGCGAGAAGCTCGAACGCGACCGCCGCAAGGCCGAGGCCGCGGGCGAGGAGTGGGTCGAGCCGAAGAAAGAGAACCCCTTTGCCTACAAACTCCCGCTGTCGGGCGAGGTGAACCCCGAGAACCACCTGACGATGGATTTCGACTATCCGCTTACGAAGCTCGATTCGGCCGCCATGCTCCTCACGCTTACGCATCCCGACAACAGTATCGAGGATATTCC
>JBKSUH010000117.1:0-6139 GCA_047233565.1 Alistipes sp. | reverse complement strand
GGGCAGGGGTTTCTTGCCGAAGGTCTCGGCGATGGCCTTCTGGGCAGCCTTGTAGGCCGGCATGTCGGTCGGTGCCACGTAGGGCATGCCGCCGTGCAGCGATTTCACTTTGACCTTCACGCTCTTGGGCGCTATCGACCTGAAATATTTTTCGAACAGCCTGCTGATCTTGCGATAGTCCTGGTTCGGCACCAGGCGCATCGAAATCTTGGCCGAGGCCTTCGACGGGATCACCGTCTTGGTTCCCTCCTCGGTGTAGCCGCCCCAGATGCCGTTGACGTCGAGCGACGGGCGTACGCCGGTGCGTTCCAGCGTCGTATAGCCCGCTTCACCCTCCACATCGCCGATCGACAACGATTTCTTATAGCCCGCGAGGCTGAACGGGGCCTTGTTGAACGCCTTGCGCTCGGCAGGCGTCAGTTCGCGCACGTCGTCGTAGAACCCGGGGATCGTCACGCGGCCGTCCTTGTCCACGAGCTGTGCCACGAGGCGCGTCAACACGTTGGCCGGGTTGGCCACGGCGCCGCCGAACAGCCCCGAGTGGAGGTCTTTGTCGGGGCCCGTCACCTCGACCTCCATATAGGCCAGCCCGCGCAGGCCGCAGGTGATCGACGGGGTCTGCATCGAGATCATCGAGGTGTCCGACACCAATATTATATCCGCCTTGAGCATTTTTTTGTTCTGTTCGCAGAATTTGTAGAGGCTCGGCGAGCCGATCTCCTCCTCGCCTTCGAGCATGAATTTCACGTTGCAGGGCAGGCTCTCCGTGGCGCACATCGCCTCGAATGCCTTGGCGTGCATCCACAGCTGCCCCTTGTCGTCGTCGGCACCGCGCCCCCAGATACGGCCGTCCTTTATGACCGGCTCGAAAGGCTCCGTGCGCCACTCCCCGCGCGGGTCTACGGGCATCACGTCGTAGTGACCGTAAACCAATACGGTCTTGGCCTTGGGATCGACAATCTTCTCGGCGTAAACGACCGGGTTGCCCTCCGTCGGGAAGACCTCGGTGCGGTCGGCGCCCGCCTTTGCGAGCGCCGCGGCCAGCCATTCGGCGCACCGCGTCATGTCGGGCTTATGCTCGCTCTGGGCGCTGATCGAAGGAATGCGGAGCAAGTCGAACAACTCGCTGATAAACCGTTCTTTATTGGCTTCTATATAACTTTTTACTTTATCCATTTTTCCGGGGTGTTATTCGGTCTTCTTCAATACGTAGTTTTCGGCCAACGGACCGTCACGGGCTGCTTGTCGGCGTCGAGCCGGCGCAGGCGGTTCTCCTCGACCTTGTAGTACTCGACGCCCTCGCCGTTTTCGGGAGTCAGGGTCAGCAGGTTGCCCCTCACGGAGTAGCCGCCCTTCGTATCGAATTCCGCATCACGGTCGATGTATTTCATGTGCAGGTCGAAAGTGCCGTCCTTTTCAGCGTCAGACGGGTCTCGATGCCCGGACAATCGGCCGCCGGAAGCGTTCCGGCATAGGTGCCCTGATAGTCGAGCGAGGTCTCGGCCGTATGCATGTCGGGCGCTTCGGCGACGGTTTCGGCACCGCCGGAAGCAGCTTTTTCTGTGTATTTCCGCCGCAGGCCGCAAGCAGGGCGGCCGCCGCGAGGATCAAAATTCCACTTTTCATAATCTATAAATTAAATGTTGCATATCGCTTTATCTCGCCGATGAAACGCTGCGCCAGCGCATCGGCTTCCGCTATGGATTTCGCCTCGGTGTAGACGCGGATGATCGGCTCGGTATTGACTTGCGCAGGTGTACCCAATTTTCCGCGAAGTCGATTTTCACGCCGTCTATATCGTTCATGTTTTCACCGGCATAACGCTCCTTTATCTCACGCAGTACTTTATCCACATCGATCGCCGGCGTCAGCTCGATCTTGTTCTTCGAGGCAAAGTACGGGGGTAGGTACGCGCAGCTGCGTCATGGTCATCCCCTTGTGGGCGAGCCACGTCAAAAGAGTGCCGTCCCGACCAGCGCGTCGCGGCCGTAGTGCAACTCCGGATAGATCACGCCGCCGTTGCCTTCGCCGCCGATCACGGCGCCCGTCTCCTTCATCTTGGCCACCACGTTCACCTCGCCGACGGCCGATGCGGAGTATTTGCCGCCGTGCCGTTCGGTAACGTCGCGCAGCGCCCGCGACGAGCTCAGGTTGGAAACGCTGTTCCCGCCCGGGTGCTTCGTGAGGATGTAGTCGGCCACAGCCACCAGCGTGTACTCCTCGACGAACATCGAGCCGTCCTCGCTGACCAGTGCCAGCCGGTCGACATCGGGATCCACGACGATCCCCAGGTCGGCCTTCTCGCGGCGGATCACCCCGGCTATTTCGGTCAGGTTCTCCGGCAACGGCTCGGGGTTGTGGGCGAATTCGCCCGTGGGGTCGCAGTTCAGCTCCACGACCTCGCACCCAGCCGCCGCAGGAGTTCGGGCATAACGATGCCGCCCACGGAATTCACGGCGTCCACGACCACCTTGAAGCGGCGTTTGCGGACCGCCTCGGCGTCCACGAGCGGAAGCGCCAGCACCTGCTCGATATGCGTCCGTTGAACGGTTCGCGCGAAAGCACATGCCCGATGCCGTCCACGCCGGGGTACTGAAGCCCTCCTCTTCCGCCATCGCAAGCACCTGTTTCCCCTCGGCATCGCTGAGGAATTCCCCGTCGGCGTTGAGCAGCTTCAGGGCGTTCCACTGGCGGGGGTTGTGCGAGGCGGTGATGATGATGCCGCCGTCGGCCTTGTGCGTGATGACGGCCATCTCGACCCCCGGCGTGGTGCACAGGCCGACGTTTATCACATCCGCACCGCACGCCAGCAGGGTGCCTTCGACCAGGTCGGCGACCATCTCGCCCGAAATCCGGGCGTCGCGGCCGACGACTATGGTAAGTTTTTTGCCGGGATTCCGCTCGGCGATCAGACGTGCGTATGCAGTGGTGAATTTCACGACGTCGGGGCGTCAGGTTCTCGGCCTGCGCCCGCCCACCGTGCCGCGGATGCCGGAAATGGATTTGACGAGTGTCATATTTTAAAGGGTTTATCTATACTATATTTATGAAAATTGTCTTCGAAGTTTTGATATTCGAGGTAAATATATTACTTTTATGCCAATTATGAAAATTAAAAACGACTATTATGAGAACGATTCCAGCTTCCGAATTGATTATCAACGACGACGGTTCCATTTTCCATCTGCACCTGCTTCCGGAGCAGTTGGCCGATACGGTGATCCTCGTCGGGGATCCGGGCCGCGTGGCCCTCGTGGCGGAACATTTCGATACGAAAGAGTGCGAAGTCGCAAACCGTGAATTCAAAACGGTGACCGGCACCTACAAAGGCAAACGCATGACGGTGCTCTCGACGGGCATCGGCATCGGCAACATCGACATCTCGGTCACGGAGCTGGACGCGCTGGCCAACGTCGATTTCGCCACCCGGCAGGAGAAGGCGCAGAAACGGCAGCTGACGCTGGTGCGTCTGGGCACTTCGGGCGCCATCCAGCCCGACATCAAGGTAGGGAGTTCGTCTTCTCGCGTACGTCGGTGGCTTCGACGGCCTGCTGAACTACTACAAGGGCCGCAACGAAATCTGCGACCTCGCCATCGAAAAGGCCTTCATGGAGCACGTCGGCTGGAACGAACTGCTTCCCAAGCCCTACTTCATCGACGCCGACAAGACGCTGTTCGAGCACTTCCGCGACGTGACGCGCGAGGGCATCACCATCGCCGCTCCGGGCTTCTATGCGCCGCAGGGCCGCTGGGTGCGTCTCGAACCGCAGGATGCGCGGCTCAACGAGAAGATCGAATCGTTCGACTACCGCGGACGCCGCATCACCAACTTCGAAATGGAGGGTTCGGCGCTGGCCGGTCTGGCGGCCCTGATGGGCCACCGCGCCGCCACGATCTGCACCATCATCGCCCAGCGCATCGCCCAGAACGTCGATACGGACTACAAACCCTTCGTGCGCAAGATGATCTCACGGCGCTCGACAAACTCGCAGTTTTAGAATAACAGAAACCATAACAGAAAATAAAGAAAGGAAACAAACGTATGAAATTTTCGTATCAAGCTCGGCCCTGCTCTCGCTTCTGGCTACCACCGGCAAGGTTATCAGCAATAAGAACACGCTTCCCATTTTGGATTACTTCCTGATGGAGCTGAGCGGCAACGAACTGAAGGTCACGACTTCGACCCGAAACGACGCTCATCGGCTCCATTACGGTAGACAGCGTGAGAGCGAGGGAACCATCGCCGCACCCGCCAAACTGATGCTCGACTCCCTGAAGGAGTTCTCCGAACTGCCGCTGACCATCGACGTAAACGATAAGAACTGGGAAATCACGATCAACTGGAAGAGCGGTTCGCTATCGATTCCCGGTGCGAGCGCCGTGAGCTATCCCGCCGTGCCGCAGCTGAGCGCCGAGAAGAAGGAGCTCCGGCTGGATGTGGACATGCTCGTGAACGGCATCAACAAGACCATCTTCGCCACGGCCGACGACGAGTTGCGCCCCGTGATGAACGGCATCTACATCAACCTCGCACCCGGGGCACTGACGTTCGTGGGAACCGACGCGCACAAACTCGTGAAATACGAGTCCGAGGCCGAAAACGAGGTCGGCGCATCGTTCATCCTGCCCAAGAAACCGGCCAACCTGCTCAAATCGGTGCTCCTGAAGGAGGACGACGCCATCGAGGTCAGCTTCGACTCGAAGAACGCCATGTTCAAGCTCAAGAGCCACACGCTCGTCTGCCGTCTGATCGAGGGCAACTACCCGAACTACAACGCCGTGATTCCGGCCAACAACCCCAACAAGGTGCTGGTGGACCGCGTCGAGCTGGTGAACGGCATCAAGCGCGTGGCGGTCTGCTCGAATCCGACCACCAACCTGATCCGCATGGACATCGGCGACAACCGGATCAACCTCACGGCGCAGGACATCGACTTCTCGGTTTCGGCCAACGAGACCATCACGTGCAGCTACGACGGCGAGCCGATCTCGATCGGTTTCAAATCGACGTTCCTGGTCGAGATACTCTCGAACATGGACACCCCGACCGTGGTGGTCGAACTGGCCGACTCGACCCGCGCGGGCGTATTCAAACCCGTCTACGACGACAAGCAGACCAGCGCGACGCTCATGCTGCTCATGCCGATGATGATCAACGCATAACGCCCGGCAGATGAAGTTAAACCTCAAGCGCCCGATCGTCTTCTTCGACCTCGAAACCACCGGCGTGGACACGGCCAAGGACCGCATCGTGAGATTTCGATGGCCAAGATCATGCCCGACGGCGAGAGATCGTCAAAACCCGCAAGCTCAATCCGGAAATGCATATCCGGAGGAGGCTCCGCCATCCACGGCATCACGGACGAAGACGTCAGGGATTGCCCGACCTTCGCGCAGGTCGCCAAATCGCTCGAACAGTTCATCCGCGGCTGCGACTTCGGCGGCTTCAACTCCAACCGCTTCGACCTGCCGGTGCTGGTCGAGGAGTTCCTGCGGGCGGGCGTCGACGTGGATTTCAAACGCCGCCGTTTCGTCGACGTGCAGAACATCTTCCACAAGAAGGAACAGCGCACGCTGGTGGCGGCCTATAAATTCTATTGCGACAAGGATCTGGAGGACGCCCATTCGGCAGAGGCCGATACGCTGGCGACCTACGAAGTGCTCATGGCGCAGCTGGAACGCTACCCCGACCTGGAGAACGACATCGACAAACTGGCCGAGTTCTCGACCCGCGGCGAGGCGGCTGACTACGCCGGGCGCATCCTTTTCAACGAAAAGGGCGAGGAGGTCTTCGGGTTCGGCAAGTACAAGGGGCGCCCCGTCGCCGAGGTCTTCCGCGCGGAGCCGAGCTACTACGCATGGATGATGAACGGGGACTTCCCGCTCTACACCAAGAAGGTCATCACGGAGATCCGTATGCGCGAAAAAACGAAATGACGATGAAGCGATTCTGTGCGACAGCCCTGCTGCTCCTGTGGAGCCTGTGCGCCCTTGCGGTGCAGAAATCCGGGACGATCGTGTATATCAACGGCTCGAAATTCTACGTCCACACGGTGCAGCCCGGCGAAACGCTCTACGGGCTTTCGAAGGCCTATGAGGTGGGGGAGAAGGTCATCCTGCAACACAACCCCGCGGCAGC
>JBKSUH010000116.1:0-6153 GCA_047233565.1 Alistipes sp. | reverse complement strand
CCACAGGACATAGCAGAGCATCGAGGCTACGATCCCCAGGAACAGCAGGTTGCCCCACACGGCGGGGCGGGCCAACACCTCTGAAGTGATCGAAAAAGGCTGGAAAACGAATACCGGCAGGATGGTCAGCAGCCCGTAAAAGAATACCTTGCGGGTGATGAAGACGGCAGGGTAGCGGCCGCCGATGCGTTTGATGACCAGCGAATAGACCATCCACAGCAGCGCCGCCGACAATGCCAGCATGTCGCCTCGGGGAGAGAGCCGGAGCACGAAGCGTCCGTTGAGAACGACCAGCACCATGCCTGCGAACGCCAGCGCAGAACCCACGGCCTGCCGCCGCGTCATCCGTTCGCCGCGGTAGAGCAGGCTCAGCAGTACGGCCGTCCATACGGGCGCCGTGCAGACGATCAGCGAGACGTTCGACGCCGGGGCGTATTCCAGCGCCATGTTTTCGGTCAGGAAATAGAGCGAGCCGCCCGTGATTCCGGCCACCGAGAGCGTCAGCTCGTCGCGCCATCCCGATGCCCACAACCGCCTGCCGGACAGGGGCCAGATGCAGATGTAGGCCATGGCGAACCGCAGCAGGAATATCTCCGCCGGGGTCAGCGAATTGGCGATGAGCACCTTCGTCGAAACGAACGTCGCTCCCCATACTGCCACGCTGAAGAGCGCCGCAAGGTGGTATTTGTACTCCGTATATTTTATCATACGGCTTCAAAATTACAGTTTTTTTATCTTCCCGACGCAAATCTTAATTCGTTATTTCCGATTTTCAATTCTTTTTTCCTATCTTTGCGTGCTATTATGCGTAATGACAATAATTACAACAGATAATAACAAAATTTTTCAACTCAAATGCAAAGTAAAGGTGCTATTAAATTACTCGCAGTCCTTTTGGCGCTTGCGTGTGTTTACCAGCTCTCCTTCACGTTCAAGACGCGGAGCGTAGAGAAGAAGGCGTCGGAGTACGCCGCGCAGTTCCCCGTCGGACAGCAGTCCGAGGCGAGGCAACATTACCTCGATTCGGTCCAGAATGTCGGGGTCTATAACCTCGGATTCAAGAAATTCACCTACAAGGAGTGCAAGGAGAAGGAGCTGAACCTCGGTCTGGACCTCAAGGGCGGTATGAACGTCATGCTGGAAGTGCAGGTCGAGGACGTCATCAAGGCGCTTGCCGGCGACAGCCAGAACGACCCGCATTCGTCGAAGCCATCGCCGAGGCGAACGCCGCGCTGAAGGAGGGCACCTCGAAAGACTATATCTCCGACTTCGTGAAGGCTTACCAGCGTCTCTCCAACGGCGGTTCGCTGGCTGCGGTTTTCGTCAGCCCCGACCGCAAGGACATCACGCTCGAAAGCTCCGATGCCGACGTCGAGAAAATCCTCAAGAAGGAAACCGATGCCGCCATCGCCGCTTCGTTCAACGTCCTGCGCAGCCGTATCGACCATTTCGGCGTTACGCAGCCCAACATCATGCGTCTGCCCAACTCGCACCGCATCCTGGTCGAGCTGCCGGGCGTGAAGGAGCCGCAGCGTGTGCGCGACCTGTTGCAGGGTACCGCGTCGCTCGAATTCTGGCTGACCTACGACGCCCGCGAGGTGCTTCCCGCACTGGCCGCCGCCGATAAGTTCATCAAGGCCGAGCTGAGCGAAGCTCCCGCCGCCCAAGAGCCCGAAGTCGCTTCCGTCGAAGCCGCTGCCGCCGCCGGGACTCCCGCAGGCGAAGCCGAGGCCTTCCGCCGAGATCGGCTCCGACACCACGGCTGTTGCCGAAGCCGAGCACACCGACCGTTACGACCGTGCGAAGAACCCGCTCTTCGCGGTTCTCGATCCCGGTTTTGGGGCGGCGCCGCCATCGGTGCGGCCTACAAGGCCGACATGGCTGCCGTAAACGAATATCTGGCCAATCCTGCGGTCCGCGAACTCTTCCCCGCCGACATCGCCTTCAAGTGGGGCGTCAAGGGCGACGACAAGATCGACGGCCGCTTCTACCTCTATGCGATCCGCATCTCGACGCCCGACGGTAAGGCTCCGCTTGACGGCAGCGTCGTGACCGAAGCCCGCGAGCAGTACGCCCAGCGCGGCGCCAACGCCGTGGTTTCGATGTCGATGAACGGCGAAGGCACGCAGGAGTGGGCGCGTCTGACGGGCGAGAACATCGGCAAGTGCATCGCCATCGTTCTCGACGGCTACGTCTACTCGGCTCCCGCGTGAACACCAAGATCGACAAGGGTTCTTCCGAAATTTCGGGCGACTTCACCATTCAGGAAGCCAAGGACCTCGCCAACGTGCTCAATTCGGGTAAGGTTCCCGCGCCCGCCAAAATCATTCAGGACACCGTCGTAGGTCCTCGCTGGGACAGGAGTCGATCAATGCGGGTATGCTCTCGTTCCTGATCGCCTTCATCCTCGTCCTGCTCTACATGGGTCTGTTCTACAAGACCGCAGGCTGGATGTCCGACATCGCCCTGCTTACCAACGTCTTCCTGCTGATGGGCGTTCTGGTGTCGTTCGGCGCCGTGCTGACCCTGCCGGGTATCGCCGGTATCGTGCTGACGATGGGTATGGCCGTCGATGCCAACGTCATCATCTACGAACGTATCAAGGAGGAGCTTCGCGGCGGCAAGGGCCTTTCGCTGGCTATCAAGGACGGTTTCTCGAAAGCCTACTCGGCCATCATCGACGGTAACCTGACGACCATCATCACCGGTATCGTCCTCTTCATCTTCGGCAACGGTCCCGTGCAGGGCTTTGCCACGACCCTCATCATCGGTATCATCACCTCGTTCTTCAGCGCCGTGTTCATCACCCGTCTCTTGATCGAGTGGATCGTCGCCAAATGGGGCAATATCTCCTTCTCGCGCAAGTGGTCCGAGAACTTCCTGACCAATACGCATTTCGACTTCATCCGCGTCCGCAAGGTCGCCTACACCGTCTCGGTCGCCCTGCTCGCGCTGTCGTGCATCTCGTTCGTCGCCCGCGGTCTGAACCTCGGCGCCGAGTTCACCGGCGGCCGTGCCTACGTCATCCGCTTCGACAAGCCCGTTTCGGCCGAAGAGGTTCGTCAGAATCTGGGTCAGGTCTTCGCGCAGCATGCCGATGCCGACGCTTCGGCGATCAGCTTCGAGGTCAAGCAGTACGGCAACGAGAACCAGATGCGCATCGTGACGCAGTACCGCTACGACGACACGTCGGACGAGGCTACCGCCGAAGTGGAGCAGATCATCTTCGACGCCCTGAAGCCGCTCTATTCGTACGACATCTCCTTCGAGCAGTTCCGTAATACCCAGACCGACGTCAACGGTATCCTCACTGCCGACAAGATCGGCCCTTCGATCGCCAAGGACATGACCTGGAACGCCATCTACTCGGTGTTGTTCTCGCTCATCGCCATCGGCCTCTACATCACGTTCCGCTTCAAGCGCTGGCAGTGGCTTCGGCGCCACACGGCCCTGGCCGTCAACGCGCTGTTCATCATCGGCCTCTTCTCGATGCTCTACGGTTTCGTGCCCTTCAACCTGGAGGTGAACCAGGCGTTCATCGCCGCGATCCTTACGATCATCGGCTATGCCATCAACGATACGGTGGTCGTCTTCGATCGTATCCGCGAGTACCTGGGCCTCTATCCCAAGCGCAACCTCAAGGATAACGTGAACAACGCCATCAACTCGACGCTGTCGCGTACGATCAACACCTCGGGTACGACGCTCGTGACGCTGCTCGCCATCTTCTTCTTCGGCGGCGAGACCATCCGCGGCTTCATCTTCGCCCTGACGGTCGGCGTCATCGTGGGTACTGTGGCTACGATTTTCATCGCTACGCCGGTCGCTTACGACCTGATGGCCAAGCGTGCCAAGATCGACAAGGAGTAATACACCTATTTCTTATACGTAAATAAAATGGATTGCACGGTTGGTGCAGTCCATTTTATTTTTAACTTTGCGTCATGGAACTCCAACGTGCAATAGATAGTTTGCTGAAGTGGATGCACCGCTATGTCTCGCCGGTCTTTCTGGCGTTGCTCATGGCGTCGTTCATCCTGTGGTATATCGCCAAACTGAGCTATACCTATACCACCGAACAGAAGGTGCGTGTGGATGTCGACGGGCAGGTTTTCGATGTGACGTGTACCGTCGAGGGGGTCGGTACCAACCTGTTCGGTTACCAGGTCTACATGAACAAGACGCTGCGCATCCCGCTCTCGGCGCTCAAGTACAAGCGCTCGCGCGAGGAGGGGCACGAGGGGCGGATCATCATCGATCCGCAGTCGTTGCAGAATGCGATTTCCGTGAAATTCAGCGATATTAAGATAACCTCTATCGACGCGGTTCCCGAGATAGATTTTCCCGACGGAAAGGAATGATGAAAGTAGGAGTTACGGGCGGCATCGGCAGCGGCAAGAGCACTGTCTGCCGCCTTTTTGCACAAAAGGGCATTGCGGTTTACGATTCCGACGCCGCGGCCAAACGACTCATGCAGCAGGACGACACGCTGCGTATGCGGCTCACCGAACGTTTCGGAGCCGACACCTTCCGCGACGGGCAGCTCGACCGGGCTTACCTCGCGGGCATCGTCTTTGCCGACCCGCAGGCGCTGGCCGACCTCAATGCATTGGTGCATCCGGTCGTTATGCGTGATTTCGATGCCTGGGCGGCGCGGCAGGAGGGTAGCTACGTGATCCTCGAAAGCGCCATCCTGTTCGAAGCCGGGCTCGAAGGCAGTGTCGACAAGACGGTCGCCGTCCTCGCGCCGCGCGAACTGCGCATCGAGCGCACCTGCCGCCGCGACGGGTGCGGGGCCGACCAGGTCGTGCGCCGCATTGCCGCGCAGCTCGACGATGATGCGCTGAGCGCCCGCGCAGACTATGTGGTGGTCAATATCTTCGAGGAAGACCTCGAACCAGCGGTAGTCAAACTCGACCGGATTTTCAGCCATGGCAGCAAATAACCCCTTGTTCGATTTCTCACAGCCCCGGGTGATGGCGATCCTGAACGTCACCCCGACTCGTTCTTCGCCGGCAGCCGCATGCGACGCGACGCATGTCGAACGCCGCGTGAAGGAGGCCGCCGCCGAAGAGCGCCTCGATCATCGACGTGGGGGCTATTCGTCGCGCCCCGGCGCCGACGAAGTTCCCGCCGACGAGGAGTGGCGGCGCGTGGAGCTGGGCATCGGGGCCGTGCGGCGTCTGGCGCCCGGCGTCCTGATTTCGGTCGATACCTTCCGCAGCGAAGTCGCCGCCCGGGCGATCGAAAGGTTCGGCCCCCTGATCATCAACGACATTTCTGCCGGGGAACTCGATCCCGCCATGCCTGCCGTCGCTGCGAAATACGGGGTGCCCTACATCGCCATGCACATGAAGGGCGACCCTAAGACCATGCAGTCGCTCACGGACTACAAACGCGACATCACGGCCGAGGTCGTCGCCTATTTCGAGGCCAGGGTTGCCGCGCTGCTCGCCGCCGGGATCGCACGCGAGCATCTCGTCCTCGATCCCGGTTTCGGCTTCGCCAAGACCACGGAACAGAATTACGAGCTGCTTGCGGGCCTGCACTGTCTCTGCGCACTGGGGTACCCCGTACTGGCGGGCCTTTCGCGCAAGTCGATGATCTACCGCGTCCTCGACGCCACGCCCGCCGAATCGCTCGCGGGCACCGTCGCCCTCGGCTGGGAGTGCCTGCGTCAGGGGGCCGCGATCCTGCGCGTGCACGATGTGCAGGAGGCCGTCGATACGGTCAGGCTCTTCGACGCATACGAACGGAACCGCAAATAACCATCGCAACCGCATGATAAAAGTTACCGACATACACAAGCGTTTCGGCGACCTCGAAGTGCTCAAGGGCGTCTCGCTCGACGTCGCCGAAGGCGAAGTCGTTTCGATCGTCGGTGCCAGCGGCGCCGGCAAGACCACGCTGTTGCAGATCGTGGGTACGCTTTCGCGGCCCGACGGCGGACGGGTCGAAATCGACGGGCAGGATGTTTTTTCGCTGGGCGATAAGACGTTGTCCCGATTCCGCAACGGACGCATCGGTTTCGTGTTCCAGTTCCACCACCTGCTGCCCGAGTTCACGGCCTTCGAGAACGTCTGCATCCCGGGGCTGATCGGCAAGCACCCCCGTGCGGAGGTCGAACGCCGCGCCGCGGAGCTGCTGGAAATG
>JBKSUH010000115.1:0-6154 GCA_047233565.1 Alistipes sp. | reverse complement strand
GGTAGGGGCCATCGCCGCGGGCATCGAAGAGAAGGTGCTCGAAGTGCTGGGCGAAAAGGTCTGGCGTATCGAGGGGCAGCAGAATGCCGTGTGGATCGCCATGGACTATGTGGACGTGGTGGTGCACATTTTCCAGACCGAACTGCGCGGGTTTTACCGGCTTGAAGAGTTGTGGGCCGATGCGCCGATGACCAAATATGAATACGAAGAGTAATTTTAAATATGGCAAATCAACGCAAGAACAATAATAAGATGAATATGAACATGTCGCGACCGTCGATGCTGTGGCTCTACGGTCTGATCGGCGCGTTCATTATCGGCTACTACGTCTTCGGGGATGTCAACGACACGCCCGTGCCCAGCGACTGGGCTACCGTCGAACGGATGGTCGAAAAGGGCGAGGTGGAGAAGATCCAGGTCGTCAACCGCGACCAGGCGCAGGTATTCCTGAAAAAAGAAGCGGTCGAGCAGTACCGCAGGGATACGGTAGACAAACGCTTTCGCCGGCTTCCCGAGACGGGTGTGCAGCTCCTCTTCACGATCGGGTCGGTCGACTCGTTCCGTGAAGACCTGAAAGCCGCCGAGCAGCAGTCCGGGCAAGTCGTTCCCGTGGTCTATGAAAACAAGGCCAACGACTGGACGAACGTGCTGATCAACCTGCTGCCGTGGGTGCTGATTATCGGCGTGTGGATTTTCGTCATGCGTTCGATGTCGCGCGGTGCCGGAGGCGGTGCGGGCGGCGGCATCATGAACGTGGGCAAGGCCAAGGCGCAGGTGTTCGACAAGGATAACTCCAAACGCGTCACGTTCAAGGATGTGGCCGGGCTGGAGGAGGCCAAGGTCGAGATCATGGAGATCGTCGATTTCCTCAAGAAGGCGACAAATATAAGGAGTTGGGAGCCAAAATTCCCAAGGGAGCGCTGCTCGTAGGCCCTCCGGGGACGGGTAAGACCCTGTTGGCGAAGGCCGTCGCAGGCGAAGCCAACGTGCCGTTCCTCTCGATTTCGGGTTCCGACTTCGTGGAGATGTTCGTCGGCGTGGGCGCCTCGCGTGTCCGCGACCTTTTCGAGCAGGCCAAGCAGAAGGCGCCGTGCATCGTCTTCATCGACGAGATCGACGCCATCGGCCGCGCCCGCGGCAAGAATGCCGGGTTCTCGGGCAACGATGAGCGGGAGAATACGCTCAACCAGCTCCTCACGGAGATGGACGGCTTCCAGACCAATACGGGCGTGATCGTCCTTGCGGCCACGAACCGTGCCGACATCCTCGACAAGGCGCTGATGCGCGCCGGGCGTTTCGACCGTCAGATCGAGGTGGGGCTGCCCGACGTCAAGGAGCGCGAGGCGATTTTCAACGTCCATCTGCGTCCGCTGAAACTCGATCCGCAGCTCGACCGTGAGTTCTTGGCGCGCCAGACGCCCGGTTTTCGGGCGCCGACATCGCCAACGTCTGCAACGAAGCGGCGCTGATCGCCGCGCGGCACAACAAGAAATTCGTGTCGAAGGAGGATTTCCTCGCGGCCATCGACCGCATCGTGGGAGGTCTCGAAAAACCCAATATGCCGATGACGGCCGCGAGCGGCGCCACGGCGATTCACGAAGCGGGGCACGCTACCGTCATGTGGTCGCTTCCCCAATGCGATCCCGTGCTGAAGGTCACGGTGGTTCCGCGCGGGCGGAGTCTGGGCGCGACGTGGTATGTGCCCGACGAACGCCGCATCCACGTTACCAACGAAGCCCTGCAGGAACGGCTGGCCGGGTTGCTGGGCGGCCGGATCGCCGAGGAGGTCAACTACGGAACGCTGGGCGCAGGCGCGCTGAGCGATCTGGAGCGGGCGACCGAGACGGCCTATGCGATGGTGGCCTATTACGGCATGAGCAAGAAGATCGGCCCGATCAGTTATTACGACTCGTCGGGCACGCGCGATACGTTTACCAAGCCTTTCAGCGAGCAGACGGCCCGCGACATCGATACGGAGGTGCGCCGCATCATCGAAGAGGCGTATGCCAAGGCGCGTGGCATCATCGAACGGAAAAGCGAACAGATCAACCGGATGGCGGATCTGCTGCTGGAGAAGGAGACGATCTATGCCGAGGATATCGAACGCATACTCGGCCCGGCGGCGCAGGTGCCGCGGGAGGATGACGACCCGAAAAGGTGTCGTCGTCGCCGACGACGATGCCGCGTCGGAACGGCGGCTGCGCCGCCGGACGCTCCGACAGCCGGGACCGGAACGACGCAGGAAGGCGATGCCGGAAGTGCGTCGGGAACGAAAACCGCCGCTTCGGGAGCCGCGAACGCCGAAAAATCCGAACTCAAGTAACCGACGAATCTAACCCGCTGATATATCTGATGAGTGAAAAATGAAGAACCTCATGGTGCGTACACTGAGCGGCGCAGTCCTCGCAGTGGTGGTGCTGGGGGCCGTAATCTGGTCGCAGTGGAGTTTCGGCGCACTGTTGCTGGCGATGCTTGTCGCCGGCATGCTGGAATTTTACGGGCTGGCCGAAAAGCAGGGCAATGCCCCGCAAAAATCGTGGGAATGGCGGCAGGCATCGTGCTTTTCGCGCTTAATTTCGCGTTCGTGTCGGACGACATCGAAATTCTGGGCGGCGCCAGTCAGGCTTTTGCCTGCGGAATGGCGTTTATGCTCCTGCTGATACCCGCGATGTTCATCTGCGAACTTTACCGCAAACAGCAGAATCCGGCTTCCGGAATCGGCACGACGCTGATGGGCGTCTGCTACATAGCATTGCCCCTTTCGCTGATGTGTTATATTCCGATCATCGGAAGCGAGGTGTGGACTCCGTGGGTGATGATTTTCTACATCTTCATCATCTGGGCCAACGACGTCTTCGCCTACCTGGTGGGGATGTCCGTCGGACGCCACCGCCTTTGCGAACGCCTTTCGCCCAAGAAATCCTGGGAGGGGTTCTTCGGCGGGATCGCCGGTGCCGTCGTCATGGGCATCGTGGCTGCACGGATGCTGGACGGGAATATGTGGGTTTGGGCCGGTCTGGCACTGGTCGCCGCCGTTTCGGGCGTGCTGGGCGACCTGGTGGAGTCGATGTTCAAGCGGGCTGCCGGCGTTAAGGATTCGGGGCGGCTGATCCCCGGCCACGGCGGGGTGCTCGATCGTTTCGACGCCATGCTGCTCTCGGCGCCGTTCGTATTCGTCTATATGCTTTTTGTGATGTAACTGCAAACCTAAAAAAGAGTTATGAGAATAAATAAAGAAGGCTACAAAATTATCGGCATTTCCGGCGCCGTTTGCGTATTTTTGTGGTGGTTGATCTATCACCTGCTGGTCAGCGACGCGAATATTTCGCTGTTGTGGGTGAGCGCCGTGCTGTTGCTGCTGTTCTGGTTCTTTATCGTCGCGTTTTTCCGGGAACCCGCCGCGTGCGCATCCACGATGCCGACCTCGCCTTTTCGCCCTGCGACGGCCGCGTCGTCGTGACCGAAGTCGTGAAGGAAAACGAGTATCTGAATGAGGAGATGCTCCAGATTTCGATCTTCATGTCCGTCACCAACGTCCATATGAACTGGGTTCCCGTGGGCGGTACCGTCGAATATTTCAAATACCATCCGGGCCGTTTTCTGGTGGCGTGGCATCCCAAGTCCTCGACCGAAAACGAACGCACCACGACCGTGGTGAAGATGGCTTCGGGACAGAAGGTTCTCTTCCGTCAGATCGCAGGCCTGATCGCGCGCCGTATCATCTCCTATATGAAAGTGGGTTCGCCTGTGGAGCAGAACAGCGTCTGCGGCTTCATCAAATTCGGCTCGCGCGTCGACGTCCTGATCCCCAAGGACAGCGAACTGCTGGTCGAGATCGGCGATCCGGTCGTGGGTTCGCAGACCCCCATCGCACGCCTGCATAAGATTTAACCCCTCTTTCGAAGGATGAAAACGACTCCCCAGACCTTCCTGAAGTTCATCGCGGGCGCGGCCGTAGCTGCGGCCGTCCTCTTTCTGGTCTGGTATTTCAGTTCGATCGTCGTATACATACTCATATCCGCCGTGCTGGCCGTCGTGGGCAATCCGCTCGTGAAACGCCTCGCGGCGCTGCATATCAAGGGCTGGAAAGTGCCCCGCTGGCTGGCTGCGCTGGTGACGCTGATCGTCATCTGGGTGGTGCTGGCCACGCTGTGCTCGCTGTTCGTGCCGCTTGTGTTCAATAAGATTTACCAGCTGTCGAACCTCGATTTCGCCGCCGTCGTGCAAAGCATCGAGGAGCCGATAGCCCAGGCACAGGGATACCTGCATGAGTTCTTCGCCGTGCCCGAAAGCACGTTCTCCCTCTCGGAGGCGCTCGCGTCGGCGCTCAAGCAGGTGATCGACATCGAGTCGCTCAACACGGTCTTTGCGTCGATCGTCAATGTCGTGCTCTCCTCCGTGATCGCTATTTTCTCCATCACCTTCATCACCTTCTTCTTCCTGCGGGACGAGGGGCTTTTCTATGCTATGATTACGGCCATGTTCCCCGAGCGTTACCACGAGAATATCACCCGCGCACTCGATTCCGTCACGCTGCTGCTGGCCCGCTACTTCACGGGTATCCTCTCGGAAAGCCTGATGCTGATGGTCGCCGTGTCGCTCACGATGATGGCCTTCGGCATGAAGGCGGCCGACGCTGCGTTCATCGGCCTTGTGATGGGCGTGATGAACGTGGTGCCTTATGCCGGGCCGCTGATCGGCGGTATCGTTTCCGTCTTCGTGGGTATCGTAACCCCGATCGGGGGGATGACCGTGGGGCATACTGCTTTTATAATCGCGGGTTCGCTCCTGATCCTCAAGGGGATCGACGATTTCGTGTTGCAGCCGACGCTCTATTCCGAGCGTGTCAAGGCCCATCCGCTCGAAATCTTCCTCGTGATCCTCATCGCCGGGTCGATGGCCGGAATCCTCGGCATGCTGCTGGCAATCCCTTCCTATACCGTACTGCGCGTCTTCGCCAAGGAGTTCTTCTCGCAGTTCAGTCTGGTGCGTAAACTGACCGAGAAAATCTGATGGCCGGGATGACGATAGAGGGCGTAGTGGAACACGGACGCCGGCTCGGGCGCGAGTTGGGATTCCCGACGGCAAACATGGCCGTGCCTGATTCTGTGACGGCCGCGGACGGGGTCTATTATTCCCGCGCGGAGGTGGACGGGACGCTTTACGACGCGATGTCCAACCTGGGAAGCAACCCTTCGGTCGGCGGTGCCGTCCGCCATCTGGAAACCCATATCTTCGGGTTCGGAGGTTCGCTCTACGGCCGTACGCTGCGCGTGGAACTGGTGCGTAAGATCCGTGACGAACGTCGTTTCGCGACGATCGGGGAGTTGCGGGCGCAGATCGCCAGAGACAAGGAATATATATTGGAATTAAAAGATAATACTATGTATTTGGATTTGACAATGCCCTACAAGGTGGCCGACATGTCGCTGGCCGAGTGGGGGCGTAAAGAGATCGAGATTGCCGAGCACGAGATGCCGGGACTTATGGCCGTGCGCCGCAAATACGGCCCGCAGAAGCCGCTGGAAGGCGTGCGCGTGATGGGGTCGCTGCACATGACCATCCAAACTGCCGTGCTCATCGAGACGCTCGTCGAGTTGGGCGCCGACGTGCGCTGGTGCTCGTGCAACATCTTCTCGACGCAGGATCATGCCGCCGCGGCCATCGCCGAGGCCGGGGTTCCCGTTTTCGCCTGGAAAGGCGAAACCCTGCCCGAATACTGGTGGTGCACCGCCATGGCACTTTCCTTCCCCGGTGGCAAGGGCCCGCAGCTGATCGTGGACGACGGCGGCGATGCCACGCTGCTGATCCACAAGGGTACAAGGCCGAGAACGACGCCTCGACACTCGACTATGAGCCTTCGTCCTACGAGGAGGAGGTGATACTCGGTACGCTCAGGACGATCCTTGCCGAAGACAAGGACAAATGGCACCGCACGGTGGCCGAGTGGAAGGGTGTGAGCGAGGAAACCACTACGGGCGTACACCGCCTCTACCAGATGCAGGAGGCCGGCGAGCTGCTCGTCCCGGCCATCAATGTCAACGACTCTTGCACCAAGTCGAAGTTCGACAACCTCTACGGCTGCCGCGAGTCGCTGGCCGACGGCATCAAGCGCGCCACGGACGTGATGATCGCCGGCAAGGTGGTCGTGGTC
>JBKSUH010000114.1:0-6155 GCA_047233565.1 Alistipes sp. | reverse complement strand
CTACCTCGACATCGTGGATTGCAACGCGGGCAACCACGGCATGGCTTTCGCCACGAACTTCAATCCCGAGATCAACATCCGCGAGGTGACGCAGAAAGGGCGTTATTTCGAGAACGGCGAGTGGGTTACCACCGAGCCGCATGAGATACACCGTACGCTCAATTACCCGGGTATCGGCGAGCGCGAGTCGTATGTGATCTACCACGAGGAGCTCGAGTCGCTGGTCAAGAACTATCCGACCATCAGGCGTGCACGTTTCCGGATGACCTTCGGCCAGGAATACCTCACGCACCTGCGCGTTATCCAAAACATCGGCATGGCGCGTATCGACCCGATTATCTACAACGGCGTCGAGATCGTCCCGATCCAGTTCCTTAAGGCGGTGCTGCCCGATCCCAAGTCGCTGGGCGCCAATTACCACGGCCAGACCTCGATCGGCTGCCGTATCCGCGGCATCAAGGACGGCAAGGAGCGCACCTATTATATTTATAACAATTGCGACCACGAACAGGCCTACCGGGAGACCGGGACGCAGGCCGTCAGCTTCACTACGGGCGTTCCCGCGGCGCTCGGCGCGTCGATGTGGGCCAAGGGCCTTTGGCGCGGCGCCGGCGTCTTCAACGTCGAGGAGTTCGATCCCGATCCGTTCTTGGCCGAGCTGGGCGAGCAGGGGCTGCCGTGGCACGAGCTTTTCGATACCGATATCGAGCTTTGATCCGCAGACCCGTTTCCGATATTCCCCGCAAGGTGCGACAATCCGCAAAGCGCGAACAGACGATTCTGTTTGCGCTTTTTCATACCGGCAGCGGCCCTCCCCGGCGCAGATTTCCGCCGGGTTTGTATTCAGATCGTGGCCCGTCCTGCTGGGGCTGAAGATTATCTCGGTGTGCACAGCCGACCGCGTCGTGGTCGTCGATAGATATTGAACCGGGGCGCGCTCCGCTATGCCGAATCGCGGTCCGATACCTCCGCCGCAGGTCCGCGCTTTTCCGGAGGAGATTTTTCCGGCTGAGTATGTATTATATATGATACATTTTTATTATATTTGGGCGTCAATTAACCCATTTGAATAGTATGAAAATGAAATGTATCCTATGTGCCGTCGCCGCACTTGCGATGTGCTCGACATCCCTGTCCGCTGCTCCTGCGGAGGAAAAAGAGAAAGTGGAGTTTAAACGCCATTGGTTCCTGCAGGTACAGGCGGGTGCCGCCTATACGCTCGGCGAAGTGGATTTCGGCGAGCTGGTATCTCCGGCCGCAGCGCTGTACGCCGGGCACCGGTTCTCGCCCGTATGGGGTATGCGCTTCGGCCTGAGCGGCTGGCAGAGCAAAGGCGCCTGGGTCTCGCCCGAGTCGGTCTACCAGTATAAATATTTGCAGGGCAACGTCGACGTGACGCTCGACCTGGCCAACCTGTTCGGCAAGTTCAACTACCGCCGCACGGTCAATCCCTACCTGTTCGCGGGTGTCGGTGTGAACGGGGCGTTCGACAACGGCGAGGCCAACGCCCTCGACAACCAGGGCTATGCGCTCCAGAACGTGTGGTCGGGCAGCAAGGTCTTCGTGGCCGGACGCCTGGGGCTGGGCGTCGATTTCCGCTTTTCGGACTGCGTGTCGTTCGGCGTGGAGCTGAATACCAACATGCTTTCCGACAAATACAACTCGAAGAAGGCCGGGAACCTCGACTGGCAGTTCAATGCGCTGGCCGGGTTCACCTTCCGCTTCGGCAAGAACTATAAGAAAGCCCGCACGGCGGCGGTCGTTCCCGCTCCGGCCCCGGCCCCTGCGCCGGAACCCGCTCCCGCCCCGTCGAGGAGAAACCCGCGGTGAAGGAGACGCCTGCTCCGCTCCTGCGGCCGTTGCCGAGCGACCGGCCGAGCTGCGTGAAAACATCTTCTTCCGGATCGGCTCGTCGCAGATCCGCACCACCGAAGAGGCCAAGGTCGGCGCGCTGGTCGAGTACCTGAAGGCCAATCCCGAAGCGAATGTCGAAATCGTCGGTTATGCCGATGCCGCGACCGGTTCGCATGCCGTCAATCTGAAAATTTCCAAGCTGCGCGCCGAGAGCGTCGCCGCCGCGCTGAAGAAGGCCGGTATCGCCGCCTCCGCATCAGCGCCGAGGGCGGGGAGACACCGCCCAGCCGTTCCCCGGCGTCGAGAAAACCGCGTCAGCATCTGTATCGCGAAGTAGGGGACTGCACCCTACCGGCTTGTAGCGGCTGTCTGACGACTCCCCGAAATTGAAAATCACCCCTGTCAGAACAAACTCTGACGGGGGTGAAATCGTAAGAATAGGACTTGTTGGACAGCCCGGCGGCCGGTTTCACATCATCTCCTTATCGGCCTGTGTGCTTCCCGCATTCCTGTTCCGATTTGCCGCGTGCCGTCCGACGGCTAAGTATAAATACCTATTTGATGGCAATTCACACCCTGAGCCGTGCGGTTTTAGCAGGAAATTGCTATTTTTGCAACTGTTTTGAAATAAAACGACTCGATGATTGACTTCTTGAAACTGCCTTCTCCGTGTTACGTCCTCGACGAAGAGTTGCTGGACCGTAATCTGGCCGTGATCGACCGCGTGCGCCGCGAGTCGGGCGCCGAAATTATCGTAGCCCTGAAGGCCTGCGCCATGTGGAGCATTTTCCCCGAGCTGGCACGCCATTCCGACGGTGCCACGGCGAGTTCCGCCGCCGAAGCGAGGCTTGTAGTCGAGGAGTACGGCAAGCCTGCTCACACCTACGCTCCCGTCTATACCGACCGCAATATCGACGAGATACTCCGTTGCAGCGACCATATCACCTTCAACTCGGTCGCGCAGTTCGGGCGTTTCGGGCCGATGGCGCTGTTGCGCGGCATTTCGTGCGGCCTGCGCATCAACCCGCAGTATTCGCCCGTGGAGACCGACCTTTATAACCCTTGTGTCCCCGGCTCGCGCCTCGGCGTTACGGCCGATGAACTGAACGATCTTCCCGCCGGGATCGACGGGCTGCACTTCCACGTGTTGTGCGAGTCGCGCCCGCACCACCTGAGGCTGGCGCTGGAAGCCGTCGAAAAGCATTTCGGGCAATATCTCGACCGGATCAAATGGCTCAATATGGGCGGCGGCCACCTGATGACGCACGCCGAATACGACTGCGACGAGCTGATCGCCCTGCTGCGCGATTTCAAGTCCCGCCATCCCCGCCTGCGGCTGATCCTCGAACCGGGCAGCGCCTTCACCTGGAGGACGGGCTGCCTCGTCTCGACGGTCGAGGACATCGTCGAAAATGCCGGCGTGCATACGGCGATGCTCGACGTGTCGTTCGCCTGCCATATGCCCGACTGCCTCGAAATGCCCTATAAACCGGCCATCGTCGGGGCGCACGAACCCGCCGAAGGGGAGAAACGCTGGCGCATGGGCGGCACGAGCTGCCTTGCCGGCGACTACTGCGGCGACTGGGCCTTCGACCACGAACTGAAAGTCGGCGAGCGCATTGTCTTCGAAGATATGATCCACTATACGATGGTCAAGACCACGTTGTTCAACGGCGTGGCGCACCCCTCGATCGTCATTGCCCGCCGCGACGGGCGCACGGACGTCATCCGCGAATTCGGCTACGAGGATTTCCGCAACCGCATGTCGTAAATTACACAAACGCATATAAATGAAAGATTTTACACCTACCTCCTACACGCTCGAATGTGTCGCTACGGGGCGTGAGTTCGAGGACACGGGCTGGATGCTCTCCGATCCGCAGTGCAAGACGCCCTCGCTCATCCGTGCGAAATATGCCCGCAGGCAGCTCGAAGTGAAACCCGCCGAATACGGTCTTTACCGGTTCTGCGACTGGATGCCCGTGCGGCGTATCCTCAAGGGCTCCTCGGCGCCCGTCACCTACAAAAGCAAGGGGCTTGCCGCCCACCTCGGGCTGGAAAACCTCTGGATCACGTTCAACGGCTACTATCCGGCCATCGGTGCCACGATGTCTACCTGCTCGTTCAAGGAGACCGAAGCTTTCTCGGTCTGCGCGCGTGCCGCCGAGGACGAAGAGCGCGTGCTGGTGGTGGCCTCGGCCGGCAATACGGCCCGCGCCTTCGCCAAGGTATGCTCCGACAACCACATCAAACTGCTGTTGTCGGTGCCTTACGACAATATCGAGGCCCTCTGGTTCGAGCATCCGCTCAACCCCTGCGTAAAACTCATTTCGTGCGAGAAGGGCGGCGACTATTTCGACGCCATCCACCTGAGCGACATCGCCCTTAAGGGCCCCGGCTTCTATGCCGAGGGCGGTGCGAAGAACATCGCCCGCCGCGACGGCATGGCCACGACGGTTCTTTCGGCCGTGACGACCATCGGCCGCATTCCCGACTACTATTTTCAGGCCGTGGGCAGCGGTACGGGAGCCATCGCCGCATGGGAAGCCAACATGCGCCTGATCGAGGACGGCCGCTTCGGTTCGAACACCATGAAACTCATGGTGTCGCAGAATGCGCCCTTCGTGCCGATGTACGACGCATGGCAGGCCGGTTCGCGCAAGATGCTGGCCTACGAGGATGACAAGGCGCGCCGCGATGCGGAGATCATCGACGCCAAAGTACTCTCGAACCGCCGTCCGCCGTACGGCATTACGGGCGGTCTGTACGACGCGCTGAAGGCTACCGGCGGCGAATTCTTCGTCGCCACCAACGCCATGGCCCGCAAGGCCCGCAAACTCTTCAAGGAGCTGGAGGGCGTCGATATCTACTCGGCGTCGGGCGTCGCGCTCGCGTCGCTTGTCAATGCGGTCGCCGCGGGCAAGATCGAGAAGGACGCCGTCGTCATGCTCAACATCACGGGCGGCGGCGAGGAGCATTTCAAGGAGGACAAGGAGCTGTGGTACTCAGCCGAGCCACGTTTTCCCGCTCGAACCCGACACGGACGACGTGGTCGCCAAGGTCGAGGCGCTGTTTGCGAAAAACATTGCAGAATAGCACGATACATAGATTGTCTGCACCTTCGGTTGCAGCGGTCGCCGATTGGTTCCGGGAGAAAATTCTCCCGGAATTTTTTGCAGGGTTTCCGGCAGATTTGTGTCGGCGTGAGTGCGCTCCCGTTTCTCCGGACCTTTTTCGAACCGGCAGGGATGCGGCCCTCCCGGCTCGCGCCTTTCCCGATGCCGGCAGTTACCGGTGCGGCGTGCTTCCCGCGGCTCGCCGCTTTGCGCCGGCGCTGACGGCCGTAAACGCGGATGCGGACCTACCCGCCCATGCCGCTCAGCCGGCGGCGGGAGCGCATAAGCGCGCAATGTTGAAAAAGAAATGGCTGCAAAAGTCGGAAAGCTGCCGGAAAAAGTTACCTTTGCAGCGGTTTGAAAAGCGGGGCGCAGCCGGACCCGCTTTCCGACCGCTGTAAATTATTTTATCAACCCAACAAAAACAAGATGAAAAACATCCAAGCAAAGCAGACTCCTGCTTCAGGCGTTGGAGCCGCAAAGGCTGGTCGGCCTTTGCGAGCCTGCACCGCCATGTAACCATCGGAGTCCTCGCCGCGACGATGTCGATCCTCTTGCTCGCGACGCAAAGTGCGTCTGCGCAGCATGCCGACACGGCCGCCGTCCTCCGTACGCTGAGGATCGACGAGGTCGGCATATCGGGCAGCCAGACTGCCCCGACGCGCAACGTACAGTCGCAAACCCGCTTTTCGACCGGAAAGCACAGGCCGCAGCGCCCGTCCAGACTCTGGAGTCCGCCCTGCGCCTCGCACCTTCGGTTGATATCCGCGAACGCGGGGCAAGGGCATGCAGGCCGACATCTTCATCCGTGGGGGCTCTTTCGACCAGACCATGGTACTTCTCAATGGCATCGACTTCACCGATGCCCGCACCGGGCACCAGTCCCATTCGCTGCCCGTCGACATCGACTGCATTTCGGCCGTCGACCTGTTGGACGGCGTGCCGGGCGTCGGGGCCTTTGCCGGGGCGGTGAATATCCGCACGGCGCCCCTGAAACCCACCTACCTGCGTTTCGAGGGCGCCGGCGGCCAGCACGGCTACGCCTATGCGAACCTTTCGGGCGCCGTGACTTCGGGCCGTTTCTCGCTGCTCGCCGCCGGTTCCTACCGTCGCAGCGACGGCTACCGCCACAATACCGACTTCGCCAATTACAACGCTTTCGTGCGTGCGACCTACGAGGCTCCA
>JBKSUH010000113.1:0-6188 GCA_047233565.1 Alistipes sp. | reverse complement strand
TCCGTATGGTTAATGGGAATCCGGAAATGAAAGAATATGCGGCCAAACAGCCTTCGCCGTGGGTGTCGGTGTTGCCGCTGGCGGTGCTGACGCTGCTGCTTTACGTGGTCATCCGCTGTTTCGGCGGGGACGCGATCAACGGCGGCAGCCAGATCGCACTGTTGTCGGCCACGTCGGTCTGCGTCATGCTGGCCATCGGCATTTACCGCTGCAAGTGGGCGGTCTTGGAAGAGGCGATCATCGACAACATCCGGGCTTCGGCTTCGGCAATCATCATCCTGCTGCTGATCGGCGCCATAGCCGGGTCGTGGATGGTGAGCGGCGTGGTGCCGACGATGATCTATTACGGGCTGAAGATCCTGCACCCCTCGTTCTTCCTGGTTGCCTCGTGCGTCATCTGCGCGGGCGTTTCGCTGATGACCGGCAGTTCGTGGACGACGATCGCCACGATCGGCGTGGCGCTGATGGGCACCGGGCAGGCCATGGGTTTCCCCGAAGGGTGGATCGCGGGCGCGATCATCTCCGGCGCTTATTTCGGCGACAAGCTCTCGCTCCTGTCCGATACCACGGTGCTTGCCTCGTCGACCGTCGGGGTGCCGATTTTCACGCACATCCGTTACATGTTGTATACGACCGTCCCGTCGTTCGTCATCGCGCTGGCGGTTTTCGTCATCGCGGGGCTGACGCTCGACCATACGGGCGGCACGCATGCCGGGATGTATGCCGAGTCATTGCGCGGGACGTTCCGCATCACGCCCTGGTTGCTGGCGGTGCCCGTGGCGACGGGCGTGCTGATCGTGCGCAAACTCCCGGCCATCGTGACGCTCTTCTGCGCCGCGGTTTTCGCCTGCATAGCCATGCTGCTGGCGCAGCCCGAACTGGTGGCGAAGGTGGCCGGAGTCGGAGGGCTGGATTTCATGTCGGGGTTCAAGGGCGTGCTGATGAGCTGCTTCGGCCCGACGGCGATCCCTACCGGAAGCCCGCAGCTGGACGAGCTGGTTGCTACGCGCGGCATGGCGGGCATGCTCAATACCGTATGGCTCATCATCTGCGCCATGTGCTTCGGCGGCGTGATGACCGGCAGCGGGATGCTGGGGGCGCTGACCTCCGTTTTCCTGCGTTTCGTGCGCCGTGCCTTTTCGGCCGTGGCCTCGACGGTCGGGGCCGGAATCTTCTTCAACCTCTGCACCGCCGACCAGTATATCTCGATCATCCTTTCGGGCCGTCTGTTCCGGGAACTTTATGCGGAGCGGGGGCTCGAACCGCGGCTGTTGAGCCGCTCGGTCGAGGATTCGGCCACGGTCTGCTCCGTGCTGGTGCCGTGGAACTCGTGCGGCATGACGCAGGCCACCGTGCTGGGTGTTTCCACATTCGTCTACATGCCTTACTGTATTTTCAATATTGTCAGTCCCCTGATGTCGCTGATGGTGGCGGCCATCGGGTGGAAGATCAAAAGAGCCGCAGGTACTGCGGCGCATCCGCATTAATATGGAATATAAGATGGATACCGGACTTGTGATATTCGACCTCGACGGCACGCTGCTCAATACGATCGGCGACCTGGCTGTCGCATGCAATGCCGTGCTGGCCATGCGCGGCCTGCCGCAGCATACCTATGACGAATACTGCCATTTCGTGGGCAACGGCATCATGCGGCTCGTGGAGCGGGCGTTGCCCGAAGAGCTCCGCACGCCTTATACGGTCGCGGCCGTGCGCGCGGATTTCGTGAAATATTATACCGAGCATATCGACGTTTATACGAAACCCTACGAAGGAATTCCGGAACTGGTTGCGGAGATCGCGCGGCGAGGTATCCGTATCGCCGTGGCATCCAACAAGTTCCAGGCTGGAACGGAAAAACTGATCCGGTTGTTTTTCCCCGGTGTCGAATTCGCCGCGGTCTTCGGCCAGCGCGAGGGCGTGCCGCTCAAGCCCGACCCCGCGGTGGTGGGGGAGATACTTGCGCTTACGGGCGTGGCGAAGGAGCGGGTGCTCTATGTCGGCGACTCGGGCGTGGACATGCAGACCGCCGCGGCTGCGGGCGTACGCTCGGTGGGCGTCACGTGGGGATTTCGGGATCGGGAAGAGCTTGTCGAATCCGGAGCCGCTCATATCGTCGATAAACCTGCGGAAATCCTCGATCTGCTGTAATCGGGCAGTTCGGTTCGAAAGCGACAACCGGTCCGTAAGGGCCGGTTGTCGCTTTTCAGCAGTAGGTCTTCACGTCGTCGAGCGTGATGCGCTCTTCGCTGAGGATGATGAGCCGCTCGATGACGTTGCGCAGTTCGCGGATATTGCCGCTCCAGGGCATCGTTTGCAGCTCGGCAAGCGCTTCGTCCTCGATGCGTTTTGCCGGGATGTGGTATTCGGCACAAATTGTGCGTATGAAATGGTCGACCAGCAGCGGGATGTCCTGCGCATGTTCGCGCAGCGCCGGGACGCGCACGACGACCACTCCGATGCGGTGGTAAAGGTCTTCGCGGAAATTGCCCTTCCGGATCTCCTCGCGCAGGTTCTTGTTCGTGGCGGCGATGACGCGTACGTTGACCTCGATGTCCTTGTCGCTGCCTACGCGGCTGATCCTGTTTTCCTGAAGCGCCCGCAACACCTTGGCCTGCGCCGCCAGCGACATGTCGCCGATCTCGTCCATGAAGAGCGTGCCGCCGTCGGCCTGTTCGAACTTGCCCCTTCGCTGCTTGATGGCCGAGGTGAAGGCGCCGCGTTCGTGGCCGAAGAGTTCGCTTTCGATCAGTTCCGAGGGGATCGCCGCGCAGTTGACCTCGACGAACGGAGCCGCGGCGCGGTTGCTTTTGGCGTGCAGCCAGCGTGCGACCAGCTCTTTGCCGGTGCCGTTTTCGCCCGTGATCAGCACGCGCGCTTCGCACGGCGCGACCTTGTCGATCAACAGGCGGACATGTTCGATCTGGGGCGAGGTGCCGATGATATGCTCCGTCTGCGCATTGTGCCCGCGGCGGGTGCGGCGTGCCGGGGCCGCCGCGGGGGCGGGCACGGGGGCCGGGTCGTCGATCGTGCGGTGGATGGACTGCAGCAGGCGGTTCATGTCGATGGGTTTGGTCAGATAGTCCTGGGCGCCGTTGCGTACGGCCTCCACGGCCGAGTCGATTGACGCCTCGGACGACAGCACGATGAACGGGACGCCCTTGTCGGGGATTTTACACCCGGTGTCCGACAGGATGACGTCGAACGGGATTTTCTCGCACATGTTCGAGGCCGCCTCTTCGTCTTCGGCGGCCTCTGTCGAGAAACCTTCGTATTCGAGCCGCTCGCGCAGCGTGTTTCGCATACTTTTTGATTGGTCTAAAATTAAAACCTTTGCCATAGCTTGTTTTTCCTGAAATTTTACCTACTTTTGTCCCAAAGTTATGACTTTCTGCGGTGTAAAACCAATCTTGTAGGGTCTTGCCGGACGGGGTGGAAAGTCGGAAAAAACGTCTTGAATCGGTTTACCGCAACGGGCTTGCCGGACGCTCCGGCGGACGGATTGAAACAGTGCGGAGAACCGCAAATACAATATGAAAAAGAATTATAATTACACACGACGCAAGTTGTACCTGCCCGAGTATGGGCGTCATATCCAGGAGATGATCGACTCGTTGCAATTGATCGAAGACCGTCGCGAGCGCAACCGCCAGGCGCGTGCCGTGATCGCCGTGATGGGCAACCTGAACCCCTTGCTGCGCGATACGGCCGACTTCACCCACAAGCTGTGGGATCACCTTTTCATAATGTCTGATTTCCAGCTCGATGTGGATTCGCCCTATCCGCAGCCGACCCGTCAGGAACTGACTATCGCGCCGCGCCGCATGGCTTACACGCAGGGGCGTATCTCCTATAAGCATTACGGCAAGTATGTCGAGCGGATGATCGCCGGGCTTTCCGAGGAAAAAGACCGGCGTACCATGGCGCGCACGGTGGACAACCTGGCCCGCTACATGCGCACGAAGAGCTACGAGTACAACCAGGAGCATCCCAACAACGAAGTGATCGTAAAAGACATCAAACGCATGTCCGGCGGAGCGATCGAAATCGATGAAGTGGCATTAAATAATCTCCGAAGTGACTATAAACAGCACTTTACGGCACGTCCCCAGAAGGGGCCGCAGCAGCGTCAGCAGCAGCGCCCGCAGAAAAACCGCAACCAGCAGCACGGGCGCAATTTCTCGAAAAACAACGGCGCACACCGCAATTCGTCGAAATAAAAAGTGCGCATATCCGGAATTTTGCTATATTTGTAAGCATTTAACTGCGATAACAAGGATAAATGAATAAACAAACGCTTTTCGTGTCCCTGACCACGGCCGTCATGCTGTGCGCATGCCAGTCGTCGAAGGTGAAGATTTCGGGTCGCTTCGTAGGTAACGATGCCAAGGATGTTTATCTGGAACAGGTATTGCCCCTGACGCAGTCGGTGATCGACTCCGCGGTGCTCGACAAGGACGGGAATTACCGTTTCGAGTTGAAGGGCGTGGCGAAGACCCCGTCGCTTTATAATATAATTTACAACGGCGAACGTATTCCGCTCTTTCTGGCAGGCGGCGACCGCTTGTCCGTGAATTCCGTGGGCAGTTTCATCCGCAACTATACGGTCGAAGGTTCGAAGGAGTCGGAACTGCTGCGGCAGTTCTACCAGGCTTTCGTTTCGGGCGCGCAGCGGCTGGATAACATCGCCTCGCAGTTTGCCAAGGCAACGCTGTCCGAGGAAGACCGCCAGGCACTGGTAAAGGAGTACACGGCCGAATATTACCGTATCCGCCGCGAACAGTTGCGCTTCATCATCGAGAATAAAGCGTCGCTGGCGGCGGTCTATGCCCTTTACCAGCGGTTGCCCGGGGATACATACCTGTTCAACGGTGACAGCGACGTGGTTTATTACCGCACGGTGGCCGAGGCCATCGAACAGACTTATCCCGAATCGCCCTACCTGCAATCGCTCATGGGGGAGATCGCCCGCATGGACGCCCGCATCAGCCTGTCGTCCCAGATTACCGAGGCGGGGTATCCCGACCTCGAGCTGTCGGACATCTACGGCAAGAAGGTGCGTCTCTCGTCGCTCGCGGGGAAAGTCGTGCTGCTCGATTTCTGGTCGGCCGAGCTGGGCAACAGCAATACGCTCAATGCCGAACTGAAGGAGGTCTATAAGAAATATGCCGACGCCCCCGTCGCATTCGAGGTCTACCAGGTTGCCATCGACACGTCGAAGCCCTTGTGGATTTCGGCCGTGCAGGAGCAGCAGCTTCCCTGGGTTTCGGTGAGCGACCTGCGCGGGCGCGCATCGTCGTCGCTGGGACTTTACAACGTGCAGAAACTTCCGGCCAATTTCCTGATCGACAAGGAGGGGAATATCGTCGGGACGGATATTTACGGCAAGAGTCTTGAGCGGAAGCTCGACGAACTGACGAAATAGGGGCGTGTCCGAATCCCGGATGCTTTCCGGCTGCGCTCGGACAAACCTCGGAAAATGCGGCGTTTTGCCGTGCGAGTCCCCGGCAACGGGGATTCGGTCAATTGTTTAGAACGATTTATGAACCATTATTTCGCATCCGACATCCATCTGGGCGCAGGCGGCGAGGCGTTCGCCGGGAAACCGAACGCCGTTTCGTGGCTTGGCTCGACGATGCGGCGAAGGATGCGGAGTCGATATTTCTGGTCGGCGACCTTTTCGACTTCTGGTTCGAATACCGCGAGGTCGTGCCGAAGGGCTTCGTGCGGACGCTGGGCAAGCTGGCCGCACTGACCGACCGGGGTATCCGGGTGGTATTCTTTACGGGAAACCACGACATGTGGGTCGGCGATTACCTCGCCCGCGAATGCGGCGTCGAGATCTATACCTCGCCGCAGCAATTCCGCCTGAACGGTAAAAACGTCTTCATCGCCCACGGCGACAACATGAACATCGACGGACAGCCCGTGCTCAAATTCCTCAATACGGTATTCCGCTCGCGGACGTTGCGCTGGCTCTTTTCGTGGCTGCTGCATCCCGACCTGGCGATGCGCTTCGGGCACTGGTGGAGCGGCAAGTCGCGCAAATCGCACGGTGCCGAGGAGCTCGACGTCTCGCTTACCGAGCCGCTGATCGAATATGCCCGCCGGTATGCCGCCGAGCACGACGTCGACCACTTCGTCTTCGGGCACATGCATTTCCCGCGCGACTACCGCGAGCAGAGCCT
>JBKSUH010000112.1:0-6261 GCA_047233565.1 Alistipes sp. | reverse complement strand
CCTTCGGTGAGTGCCCGGTCTACGGCGGCCCGCACGGCGCTGCCCTCCGTGTCGAGCCCCAGGTGTTCGAGCAGCATGGCGGCCGAGAGGATCGTGGCCATCGGGTTGGCGATGTTCTTCCCCGCAGCCTGCGGATAGGAGCCGTGGATCGGCTCGAAGAGCGCCACTTCCGACCCGACGCTCGCCGAGGGGAGCATGCCGAGCGAGCCGCTGATGACGCTGGCCTCGTCGGTGAGGATGTCGCCGAACATGTTCTCGGTGACGATCACGTCGAAATGGGTCGGCTGGCGTACGATCTGCATCGCGGCGTTGTCCACGAACATGAATTCCAGCTCCACTTCGGGGTACCGGGGCGCCATATCCTGCGCGACCTCCCGCCACAGGCGCGAGGTTTCGAGCACGTTGGCCTTGTCCACGACCGTCAGGCGCCGCCGGCGGCTCATGGCCAGCCGGAACGCCACGTGCAGCACGCGCTCGATCTCCTGCCGCGAGTAGGTGCAGGTGTCCACGGCCCGGTCGCCCCTTCGTCGCGGCCCTGCGGCCGTCCGAAATAGATGCCGCCCGTCAGTTCGCGGACGCAGACGAAGTCGGTGCCCCGCACCACCTCGGCCTTGAGCGGCGAGCGGTCGGCCAGCGTGTCGAAGAGCGCGATGGGGCGCAGGTTGGCGAACAGTCCCAGCGACTTGCGCATGCGCAGCAGCCCTGTTCGGGGCGTACCGGCGCTTTGGGGTCGTTGTCGTATTTGGGGTCGCCGATGGCGCCGAACAGCACGGCGTCGGCTTCGCGGCAGATTTTGTGCGTCTCCTCCGGGTAGGGATCCCCGTGGCGTCGATGGCGCAGGCGCCCACCAGCGCTTCGCGGTAGGTGAAGTTGTGCGCATACTTCCGGGCGACGTGGTCCAGCGCCTTGACGGCTTGCGCGATGATCTCGGGGCCGATGCCGTCGCCGGCTAAAAGGGCTATGTTAACATCCATGGTCGTTGTATGTTGGTCGATTATGTTCAGCATTTTGATCGTCGCCTTGATGGCGGCTTCGGTTTGGTCGGCATCCAGCCCGCGGGTCTTGAACTCCTTGCCGCCCGTCTCCCACGTGATGATCGTCTGCACGAAGGCATCGGTTCGTCCGCCGGGCGGGATCGAGACGGTGTAGTTGCGCAGCATCGGGAACTCGCGGCCGAGCTGGTGCTTGTAGATCTGCCTGAGCGCCCGCATGAAGGCGTCGTACTGGCCGTCGCCGACCGAGGTCTGCTCGTATTCGCAGCCGTTGATCTCGATCTTGAGCGTAGCGGCCGGGTGCAGCCCCTGTGCCAGCGACAGGCTGTAATTGAGTATCCGCACGGGGTTTTCGACCTGGTCGTAGCGCAGTACGTCGGCGATGATGTAGGGCAGGTCTTCGGCCGTCACCAGCTCCTTCTTGTCGCTCAGCTCGACCACCCGTTCGGTTACCTTGCGCATCGAGGCTTCGTCGAGCTCGATGCCCAGCGCTTCGAGGTTCTTCAGGATGTTGGCCTTGCCCGAGGTCTTGCCCAGGGCGTATTCGCGTACGCGTCCGAAGCGTTCGGGCAGCAGCTCGTTGAAATAGAGGTTGTTCTTGTTGTCGCCGTCGGCATGGATGCCGGCACACTGCGTAAAGACGTTCTCGCCGACGATCGGGCGGTTGCCCGGGATCCGGATGCCCGTGTAGGTCTCGACCATGCGGCTGACGTGGTTGATCTTCGTTTCGTCGATGCCCGTGGCGCAGGCAGCGGTCGTGCAGACGGCCACCGTGCTCGACAGCGGGCGTTGCCGGCCCGCTCGCCCAGCCCGTTTACGGTGACGTGAACCCCGTGGAAACCGCACGCCGGCCGGCGGTGTTGGCGACGGCGAGTCGTAGTCGTTGTGGGCGTGGAAGTCGAAAGCAGCGGGATAGCGCCCACCAGATCGCGCAGAAACGTTCGGTGGCGTAGGGTCGAGGACGCCCAGCGTGTCGGGGCACATGAAACGCTGCACGGGGGCGTCGGCCAGTCCGTCGAGCATGCGTAGACGTACCCGGCGAATGCGCATGCCGTTGGACCAGTCTCCAGGTAGATGTTCACCTTCATCCCGCGCGACGGCCGCCGATCTGGCGCGACATGTCGCAGATGCCCTTCGGGCGTGCGGCGCAGCTGCCCGCATGTTTGCGAACCTTTGGCCAGCAGGTTCACCACGCGGCATCCGGCGTCGCCGAGCCAGTCGAGGACACCGCCGTCGATGAATCCCAGCGCCTCGATGCGGTCCATAGCCCTTGGCGGCAGCCCATTCGGCGATGCGGCGCACGGCCTCCTGCTCGCCCTGCGAAACCCGCGCCGAGGCTATCTCGATGCGGCTCACACGCAGTTCTTCCAGCAACAGCCGGGCGATGGAGAGTTTTTCGCGGGCGTTGAACGAAACCCCCGACGTCTGCTCGCCGTCGCGCAGCGTGGTATCCATTATCTCTACGCGGGGATACATCGCGCTGCTATTTATGCGCCTGTTCGAACGCTTCGATCTGGGGCGCGATGCTGCGCAGGTAGTCCACGTCGTCGTAGCCGTTCTGCAGACAGCGCTTCTTGTATGCGTCGATCTCGAAGCGCTCGCTGCGGCCCGTGGCGCAGATCGTCAGCGTCTGCCCCAGATCGACGGTGAACGGCCGCGGGTCGCGGATCTCGCGCGAAGACGCCGCAGGAACTCGCTCACACGTGATCGGCAGCAGCCGTTGTTGAGGGCGTTGTTGCGGAAGATGTCGGCGAAGAAGCTCGACACCACGACGCGGAACCCGTAGTCGGCGATCGCCCACGCGGCGTGCTCGCGCGAACTGCCGCACCCGAAATTGCGGCCTGCGACGAGGATTTTGCCCCCATAACGGCTGTCGTTGAGCGGGAACGAGGCGATCCGTTGCCCCCGGGCGTCGTAGCGCCAGTCGCGGAAGTGGTTGTCGCCGAATCCTTTGCGCTGGGTGGCTTTCAGGAAACGTGCCGGGATGATCTGGTCGGTATCTATGTTCTCCGTGCTCACGGGCACGGCCCCCGAGGTGAAGGTTTCGAATTTGGGTATGGACATATTGGTTTTGTTTTACATTTCAAACACCTTGCGCGGGTCTTCGATGCGCCCGCAGACGGCAGCGGCGGCGGCCACCGCGATGCCCGAAAGCATCGTCCGTGCGCCCGGACCCTGACGCCCTTCGAAATTGCGGTTCGAGGTCGAAACGCAGTATTTGCCTGCCGGGATCTTGTCGGCGTTCATCGCCAGACACGCCGAGCAGCCCGGCTGCCGGACCTCGAACCCGGCGGCGGCGAGCACTTTGTCGAGCCCTTCGGCCCGTGCGGCGGCTTCGACGCCTTTCGAACCGGGGACGATCCATGCCGTTACGCCCTGGGCCTTGCGCCGGCCTTCGACCAGCTTGGCGAAGCGCCGCAGGTCTTCGATGCGGCCGTTGGTGCAGCTGCCCACGAAGACATAGTCGACAGGTTTGCCGAGCAGCTTTTCCCCGGCTTTGAATCCCATGTACTCCAATGCCTTGGGGTCGGCCTCGGCCGGGATCTGCGCATCGACGGCCATGCCCATGCCGGGGTTGGTGCCGTAGGTAATCATCGGGGCGATGTCGGCGGCATCGAACCGGTACTCCTTGTCGAATACGGCGTCGGCATCGCTGTAAAGCGTTTCCCAGCGGGCGACGGCCTGGTCGAACGCCGCTCCCTGCGGCGCACGTTCGCGCCCGCGCAGGTAGTCGAACGTCGTCCGGTCGGGTGCGATCATGCCGCCCCGCGCCCCGCACTCGATGCTCATGTTGCAGACGGTCATGCGCCCTTCCATCGAGAGCGAACGGATCGCTTCGCCGGCGAACTCGATGAAATAGCCCGTGCCGCCCGAGGCGGTGAGTTGCGAGATGATGTAGAGCACGACATCCTTGGCTTCGACGCCCGGGCGCAGTGTCCCGTCGACCGTGATGCGCATGCTCCGCGGCTTGGACTGGATGATGCACTGGCTGGCGAAGACCATCTCGACCTCTGAGGTGCCGACGCCGAATGCCACGGCGCCCAGTGCCCCGTGCGTCGAGGTGTGGCTGTCGCCGCAGACGATGGTCATGCCCGGCTGTGTGAATCCCAGTTCGGGGCCGATGATGTGTACGATGCCCTGCTTGGGGTGCCCACGCCGAAATGTTCGATGCCGAATTTGGCGCAGTTGGCCTCCAGCGCCTCGACCTGGCGCCGCGATTCGGTCTCGGCGATCGGCAGGTGCTGGTCGACGGTCGGGATGTTGTGGTCGGCCGTGGCGGTGATTTGTGCCGGGCGTGCCACGCCGATGCCGCGCCGTTCCAGGCCTGCGAAAGCCACGGGCGACGTCACCTCGTGGATGTACTGGCGGTCGATGTAGAGCACCGAGCGTCCGCCGTCTTCGGTGCGCACGGTGTGCGCATCCCATATCTTGTCCAGAAGTGTCCTGCCCATCTTACTCCTCCTTTTCCTTGCGTTCGGTTACGTTCAGTACGCGCAGCGCGTCGAGGAACGCCTCGATCGACGCCCGTGTGGTGTCGGTGTGTGCGGCGAAGCCGTGGACGGTGCGGCTGCCGCACTGTACCTGTACGTGTACGCGCCCCACGTCGTTCGAACCGCGGGTGATGGCCTGCATGAGGAACTCCATGAGCACGACCTTCTCGTTGATCAGGGTCTTGATCGCCGACACGGCGGCATCCACCGGGCCGTTGCCCGTGGCGATGGCCATGCGCTCGTGGTCGCCGAACTTCAGCACCACGGTCGCCGTCGGGACGAGCGTGCCGGTGGTCACCTGCAGGAATTTGAGCGATACGGACTGCTGTTTCATGCGGTCGATGTCGCCTACCAGGTATAACAGGTCGTAGTCGTGGATCTCCTTTTTCTTGTCGGCAAGCTCGAGGAACTTGGCGTAGGTTGCGTCCAGCTCTTCCTGCGTGAGGTCGTAGCCGAGCAGTTCGAGCCTGTGTACGAGCGCGGCGCGGCCGCTGCGGGCCGTCAGGGCGATGACCGACTGGTTGAGCCCGACGTCCTGCGGGTCGATGATCTCGTAGGTCTGGCGGTCTTTCAGCACGCCGTCCTGATGGATGCCCGACGAGTGGGCGAAGGCGTTGCGGCCGACGATCGCCTTGTTGGGCTGACGGGCATGTTCATCAGGCTCGACACGAGGTGCGAAGCCTTGGTGATGAGCTGTGCGTCGATGTTCGTATCGACGTTCAGCTCCTTGTGGCAGCGCAGGGTCATCACCACCTCTTCGAGCGAGGTGTTGCCCGCGCGTTCGCCGATGCCGTTGATCGTCACCTCGGCCTGCCGCGCGCCGTTGAGGATGCCGCTCAGGTGTTGGCCGTAGCCATGCCCAGATCGTTGTGGCAGTGGGTCGAGATGATCGCCCGGTCGATGTTGGAGACGTGATCGACGAGGTATTTGATCTTCGCGCCGTACTCGCCGGGCAGGCAGTAGCCCGTGGTGTCGGGAATGTTGACCACCGTAGCCCCGGCCGCAATGGCGGCCTCGACCACGCGGGCGAGGTATTGAGGATCGGCGCGCCCGGCGTCTTCGGCGTAGAACTCCACGTCCTCGACATAGCTTTTGGCGTATTTCACGGCTTCGACGGCCTGTTCGAGGATTTTCTCGGGCGTCGAGCGCAGTTTGTCGTAAATGTGCTGGGGCGAAACGCCTATACCCGTGTGGATGCGCTTGTGCCTGGCCAGTCGCAGGGCATCGGCGGCCACGTCGATGTCTTTTTTCACGGCGCGGGTCAGCGCACAAATCGTCGGGGCCGAAACGGCCTTCGAAATCTCGAGTACGGAGTTGAAGTCTCCGGGGCTGGAAATCGGGAACCCCGCTTCGATGACGTCCACGCCGAGGCTTTCCAGCAACTTGGCGACTTCGATCTTCTCGGTGGTGTTCAATTGGCAGCCCGGCACCTGCTCGCCATCACGGAGCGTGGTGTCGAAAATAAACAGTTTCTCGCACATAATATGACTAATCTAACTAACCTTGGCAACAAATATATTAAAAATATTTTCCAAATTCCTATTTTACCGGAGGAAAGTGCCTCTTATACCCGAATTTAGCGGCGTTTTCCCTCCGGGAGTACGAATCCGGAAATAAAAACGGCTCCGGATGCCCGAAGCCGTTTTGCCATAATATTTTCAGGTGTTGCCGGAACCTGTTGCCGGTTGCGCTGTGTTTTCCCGGCTGACGAAGCGGCATTAATCGACCACCTCGACCCACTGTCCCTTTTTCAGGGCGCGGACGGCGTTGTCGTACAT
>JBKSUH010000111.1:0-6334 GCA_047233565.1 Alistipes sp. | reverse complement strand
TTTTTGAAGAAAGAAAATTGCACGCTTCCGTAACTCCTTAATTGCCAGAACTCCTCGCAGGCCGAGAAATCCATTTTTTTCGAGTGTTCGAAGATGAAAATCCCCTCCGGGCGCAGCAGGTTGCCCTCCAGCACCAGTTTCACCACCTGTTCGCTGCCCTCCAGGTCGTAGGGGGCGTCCGAAAAAATCACGTCGAACTGCTTGGTGCAGCTCTTCAGGTAGAGGAACGCATTGGCCTTCACGGGATAGAGGTTGCCGATGCCGAGCTGTGCCGCCGTCTGCCGGATAAAGTTGTAATGCACCGGGTTGATCTCCACCGATGTGACGCTCCGTGCTCCGCGCGAGGCGAACTCATAGCTTATCGACCCCGTCCCGGCAAAGAGGTCGAGCACGTCGCACTGCTCGAAATCCACCAGGTTGCCCAGTACGTTGAACAGGTTTTCCTTGGCGAAATCGGTCGTCGGGCGTGCCCGCAGGTTGCGCGGCGGGTTGATGGCCCGCCCCTTGTATTTTCCGCTGACTATTCGCATACGATCCGTTTGAAATATCCGCCGAGCTTCCGTTTCAACGCCCGGCCGTCGCCGCTTCCGATGCGAAGCGTGTAATCCCTGAGCCGGAATTCGCTTCCGAGCCGTTCGAGCATGTATAGCAGGTCGGCCTCGTCGGGGCGGGTACGACCTCCGCAAAACGCAGTTTGCCGTCGTATACCTTATATATAACAGTCCCGCGGCGTAATACATCCACACGGTCGGAACGCTTGTCTGCGGTACACAGAGCAGCGGGGTGGTGTAGCGCGCACGGCCGCCGAGGCGTTCATGCACCGCAGCCAGCGCATTTTCCGCCGCGGCCATGACGGCGACGGCATTCTGCTGCGGCGCGCTCCATACGGGGCACTCTCCGGGCAGTGCGGCCATGCCGGCGGCGGCCAGCAGTTCCCCGGCGCACGCTTCGTCGAAAAACTCCTCCGGCACGAGCGTCGTCCGGGGCGTCAGCAGTTCGACCTCCACGGGACCGTCGCCCGGAAACTCCCCGGACAGCGCAGGCGCCGAAAAAGAGTGTCCATCCAACGTAAGCTGAATGGACACCTTATTTGTAGCTTGCGGAGTGTTACTCCCAGTTACCTGCTTCATTGTTACCAGCTTCCATTGAACCGAACTTGACGCCGGGGTAGCGGTTGAAGTTGTTCACCTCGTCGTCGATCAGGTTGATGATCTCCTGGCGGTAAGCCACCGTGTCGAGGAACATCTTGTAGGGTGCGCGGCACTCCACGATCGGGATCACGACCTTCGACTCGGTGGTGATGATGCCTGCCTCCATGATGTACTGGGCCTTGTCATCGGTGCCGGGGATGTAACGCAACTGCTCTACGTCCTGTTTCGAAAGGCGCTTGGGCGAGAAGATCGTGTCGATCACGGCGATCTTGAACTTCTCGACGTTCTTTTTGCCCATCTTCTTCAGCTGTGCCATGGCTACGGAGTCATCCTCGTCGACGATCTTGCGCTCGAGTTCGAGCGTATCCTGCAGGATGAAATTCGTCAGCGTGTCGAAACTGCCCGTGAAACGCTGGTACTTCGACTTGAATGCGCGCTGTGCCGTACGGATGTCCTTGATGCGGTCGATGACCTGGGCTTTCTTGGCCTTCAACTCGTCATCGAACTTGATCGGGGTCGAGATCTGGTCGTAGATAACGTAGACCAGCGCCACGATAGCTACAGCAAGAATGATTTGAGCGATTTTTTTCATTTTTTAAGCTAATCTAATATTTGTTTGTAATTTTGTACAAAATATAACACACGCATGTTCAGCACACGTATTGCGACCCAAATTTACGCTAAAATTTGTTTTGAAACAACTCTTGGGCAAAAAAAAATCATAGAAAAATTGTCCGAATACCTTGCAGGTGACGATTTTTCGCGGATTTTCGTGCTGAACGGGTATGCCGGCACGGGCAAAACGACGCTGACAGCGGCACTCGTGGGGGCGCTTAAGGATTTGAATATCAAACCCATCCTGCTCGCCCCGACGGGCCGTGCGGCCAAAGTCCTCGCCCAATACGCTCAGGAAAAGGCTTTTACCATCCACAAGCGGATATACCGACAGCGCACCAATGCCGATTACGAATCGAAATATTCGCTCAACATCAACACCGAAAAGGGGGCCGTTTTCATCGTGGACGAGGCTTCGATGCTGTCGGACGGTTCGGGCGACGGGGCGCTGTTCGGTTCCGGATCACTGCTGGAGGACCTCGTGCAGTATGTCCGCAGCGGCCGCGCGTGCCGTCTGATTCTGGTCGGCGACAGCGCCCAGCTGCCGCCCGTGGGGGCCGATTGCAGCCCGGCGCTCGACCCGTCGGCGCTGGCCCGCTTCGGCGACGTGGAGTACGGTACGATGGACGAAGTCGTGCGTCAGGAGGCCGAGTCGGGCATTCTGTTCAACGCCACGCTGGTGCGCTGCATGCTCGAAAACGGCATCTACGAGATTCCGCACTTCGAAACGGACTATCCCGACATCGAGGCGGTCGAAGGCGGGGAGTTTCTCGACAAGCTGCAGGATTGCTACGCCAAGTACGGCCGCGACGAAACCATCGTCATCACCCGCTCGAACAAGCGCGCCAACCGTTATAACGAAGGTATCCGCCGCAACGTGACGTTCGCCGAGGAGGAGATCGAAAGCAACGACATGCTGATGGTGGTGAAGAACAACTACTATTTTACGGAGCGGAACAAGGATTGCCCCATGCACTTCATCGCCAACGGCGACATCGCGCGCTCAAGCGGCTGCGGCGCTACGAGGATTTCTACGGCTTCCGCTTTGCGGACGTCGTGCTCGAATTCCCCGATTACGAGGATGCCGAGCTGGAGTGCAAGATCCTGCTCGACACCATCGCTTCGGAATCCCCGTCGCTCACGCGCGAGGAATCGACACGCCTTTTCTACGAGGTCGAGAAGGATTACCTCGACGTCAAAAGCAAGCTCAAACGCTTCAAGGAGATACGTGAGAATCCGCACTTCAACGCCCTTCAGGTGAAGTTTTCCTACGCCGTGACCTGCCACAAGGCGCAGGGCGGACAGTGGCGGGCGGTCTTCGTCGACCGCTGCCTGTTCGGCGACGAGCCGATGACGCGCGACATGCTGCGCTGGCTCTATACGGCCCTGACGCGCGCCACGGATAAATTATATCTTGTAAATTTCGATGAAAAATTCTATGAATAGCGAACTCCATCCGCTCGAACCGTTTCTTCCCGCCAACGCCCGCATTCTGATGCTGGGCAGTTTCCCGCCCAAGCGCATCCGCTGGTCGATGGACTTCTTCTATCCCAACCTGCAGAACGACATGTGCGCATCGTGGGCTACCTCGCCGCGGGGACAAGTCGCACTTCTGATGCCCGGCGGCCGGAAATTCGACAAGGAGCGCATCGAGGCCTTCTGCCGCTGCCGCGGGATCGCACTCTACGACACGGCGGTCGAAGTCATCCGGCTGAAAGACAATGCGTCGGATAATTTTCTTCAAGTCGTGCGCGAGGTGGATCTCGCCTCCCTGCTGGCGCGTATCCCTGCCTGCCGCACCCTCGTCACCACCGGCCAGAAAGCCACCGATACGCTGCGTGCGATCACGGGGTGCGGCGAACCGGCCGTAGGCCAGTGCGTCGGGTTCGAATATGCCGGGCGGGACATGCGGCTGTGGCGTATGCCCTCCTCGTCGCGGGCCTATCCGCGGCCTGTGGAGTGGAAGGCCGAATTTTACCGAAAAGTATTCGAAATAAATGAAATTCTGTAAAATAGAGTATCTTTGCGTAGCAAAAAAAACAAAAATAATTTCCATTCCCGGCTTGGTTTGAGAACCAAATTCTGTTATCTTTGTATGGAAATTACATACAATTTTTTATTGTGAACGCAGAGAAAAAAATAGACAAAAAATATGTCGAGACACCGCTGATGAAGCAATATTATTCGATCAAGGCGGTGCATCCCGATGCCATCCTGCTCTTCCGGGTAGGGGATTTTTACGAAACCTTCGGCGAGGACGCGATCAAGGCCAGCGGCATACTCGGCATTACGCTCACGCGGCGGGCCAACGGTTCGGCAACCTACGTCGAACTGGCGGGGTTCCCCTACCATGCCATCGACACCTACCTGCCCAAGCTGGTGCGGGCGGGCGAGCGCGTAGCCATCTGCGAGCAGCTGGAAGACCCCAAGCAGGTGCGGGGGCTGGTCAAGCGCGGCGTCATCGAACTGGTCACCCCGGGCATCGTGCTGGGCGACAATATCCTGGCCAACAAGGAAAACGCCTTCCTCGCTTCGGTCTACTTCGGCCGGCAGACGACCGGTGTGGCGTTCCTCGACATCTCGACGGGCGAGTTCTACGTGGCCGAAGGTTCGGAGAGTTACATCGACAAACTCATCTCAACCTCGCGCCCAAGGAGGTCATCTACCAGCGCGGCTACGAAGACCGTTTTTCCGACGCTTTCGGGTCAAAACTCTATACTTACCGCCTCGACGAATGGGTTTTCTCCGAGGAGGTGAACCGCGAAAAGCTCTGCAAGCAGTTCGGCACCCGCTCGCTCAAGGGATTCGGCGTCGATCACTTCACCAGCGGTCTCTCGGCCGCCGGGGCGATTCTCTACTACCTCGAATTCACCGAGCACCGCGACATCGCCCATATCCGTTCGATTTCGCGTATCGACCAGGACGACTACGTGTGGGTCGACAAATTCACGATCCGCAACCTCGAGCTGTTCTCGTCGAACGGGGGGCGCGAGAAGTGCAGCTTCGCCGATGTCATCGACCGCACGCTCACCCCCATGGGCGGCCGCCTGCTCAAACGGTGGATCGCCATGCCTGTCAAGGATACCGTGCAGATCAACGAACGGCTGGACGTAGTCGGGCATTTCATCGAGGATGCCGACCTGGCCGACACCGTGCGCGAGCAGGTGGCGCTGGTGGGCGACATGGAGCGTATCGCGTCGCGTATCGCCGCGGCGCGGGTGACGCCCCGGGAACTGGTGCAGCTCAAGAATTCGCTCTTTGCGGTCGAATTGCTCAAGGCGGCGCTCGAATCCACGGACGACGACCGATTGCATGCGCTGGCGGCGCAGATCGACCTGATGACCGGCGTGCGCGACCGCATCGCGCGGGAGATATACCCCGATCCGCTCAACAACCAGATTCAGAAGGGCGGCGTCATCGCCGACGGCGTGGATCCCGAGCTGGACGACCTGCGCCGCATTGCGCTCCACGGCAAGGATTACCTGGCACGCATCCAGCAGCGCGAGAGCGAGACGACGGGCATCCCGTCGCTCAAGATCAGCTACAACAACGTCTTCGGCTACTATATCGAAGTGCGCAACGCCCATAAGGACAAGGTTCCCCAAAGCTGGATCCGCAAGCAAACCCTTGCCAATGCCGAACGCTACATCACCGAGGAGCTGAAGGAATACGAGGAGAAGATCCTCGGGGCCGAGGAGAAGATGCTGGTGATCGAACAGCGCATCTATGCCGACATCATCGCCCACATAAGCCGTTCGCTCGCCGTGCTGCTGCGTGACGCTGCCGTCGTGGCGCGTGTCGATTGCCTGCAATCCTTCGCCCGCATCGCCTGCGAACGCCGCTATGTCCGCCCCGTGCTCGACGACGGCAAGCGCATCGACATCCGCCAGGGACGCCATCCCGTCATCGAGACGCTTATGCCCGTAGGGGAGGAGTATGTTCCCAATGACGTGATGCTCGACGACAAGAGCAGCAGATCATGATGATCACGGGTCCCAACATGTCGGGTAAGTCGGCCTGCTGCGGCAGACGGCGCTGATTATCCTCATGGCGCAGATGGGGTCGTTCGTACCCGCCAAGTCGGCCCATATCGGCGTCGTGGACAAGATATTCACGCGCGTCGGGGCGTCGGACAACATCTCGCAGGGCGAATCGACCTTCATGGTCGAGATGCTCGAATCGGCCAGCATCCTCAATAACATCTCCGACCGCAGCATCGTCCTGCTGGACGAAATCGGCCGCGGCACGAGTACCTACGACGGTATTTCCATCGCCTGGGCGATGGTCGAGTACCTGCACAACCACCCGACGGCGCACGCCAAAACGCTCTTCGCCACACACTACCACGAGCTGAACGAAATGGAGCAGATGTGCCCCCGCGTGAAGAACTACCACGTGAGCGTCAAGGAGCTGGGCAACCAGATCGTCTTCCTGCGCAAGCTCGAACGCGGCGGCACGGAACACTCGTTCGGTATCCACGTGGCGCGCATGGCCGGCATGCCGATGTCGGTGGTGTCGCGTGCCGACGAGATACTGCGCAACCTCGAATTGGTCTACGGCAATAACGA
>JBKSUH010000110.1:0-6429 GCA_047233565.1 Alistipes sp. | reverse complement strand
AGATGCGTGCGGTACGCGCCGCTTGGTCATATGTGCAGGCGACATGGTACCAGCGCCCCTTTTCGAGGTTCTTCGTCGCATCGCGTCCGGGAATCTTCCCGAAGGACGAGCCGGCGCCCGATCCGTCGAACTGCAACTGCTGACGCTCGAAATTCGTGTCGCCGATACGCAGCAGCAGATACTGCTCGACACCCATGATGGACGAGATGTTGACGGGGCTGCCCGTAGCGTTGCTCGTCGCAAAATCGTCGAGGTAGATAAGGGCCTCGTAGGTCACGGCCGTCAGACCGTTCCAAGCCTTGCTGCTTTCCGAATACTTGTCGAGGGTCGGGAACTCGATCCAGTTGTCGGTGAGCTGCGCTGCGACGGTGATGGCCGAGGATCGTTTCACGACATAATAGGCGACGTCGGAACCGTGAAGCACGTCCATCGAGGCATGGCCGATGCGCACGGGAACGAGATAGGTTTCGTCGATAGGAAGCGCTCCCGTCTGTTCCTCGCCTTGGCCCATCAGCTCCTTGAATTGCAGGGTCACGACATCCGAGGTTGTTTTTCCCGCGGCGATCGTGACACTCTCGGCCGACAACTCATAGTATTTGGCATCGAGCATCGTCCACTCCGTACCGTAGCGGGCGTTGTACGTCCCGACGAGCGACGGGTCGACCGTGAGCGTCACCGCCACATCCTGTCCCGCAGGATAGGTCAGCTCCGCCTGCAAGGCGCAGTCGTAAGTCGGTTTATTGTTGCCGAAGGTTGTAAGCTGCACCTCGTTCGTTTCCGCGACGTCGAGATAAACGGCGTTTCCGAACTTGTGGTCGTCGGCCTCATAATTATCGCAGGCCGCGAAAAACACGAGCCCCGCGACGGCTGCAATCAGATATTTTCCGTATTTTTTCATGGCGTTCACTATTTAGCGGGATTTAACGTCTGGATCGCCCCACGGATCGTCTGGTAGTTCATCTCCGCATGATAGTAATCTTCGGAAATGTTGTAAGCTGCCAGACCGCCCAGCGGGCCGATTCGATGACGCGGCGCGACATCTCATCGACGGCCGCGAACTCCGTGCGATCCTCATCCAGCAGGGTGCGCTGATCTCGGCCGCCAGCAGCAGCTTCTCCGGCGCGATACCGGCATACCCCGTGGCATTCAGCACCTGAGCTTCACCTCCGCACATTTTCGAGTTTCTCCGTATCGAGGGCGATAAAATCGACCTTGGGATGGTCGGCGGCCGCAAGCGACAGCGGGTTGCCCTCGAAGACGAGGAGCTGGCCTCGATTTCGCCGCAGCAATTTCTCGACGATGCGGGCTGTGGCATCCGTCGCCAGCGGGTCGGTCGTAAACGAGTAGCCGTCCATGCCGTTGGCGGCGACGGCGGCGACAACCCGATCCAGATAGGCATCGAGCGCCTGCATATCGACGAACTCTTCCGCGCGTGCGGCATAATCGACCTGGTAAAGCACCTTCGTCCCCTTCTCGCGCATGACGTCCATATCCTCGGCGTCGAACTTCGAGAAGTTATCGGCGTTGGTCAGCGTCACGATGTCCAGCGAATCCGGGAGGCAGCGCATGAAATCCTGCTCACTCGATGCTTTCTCGGGCGAGTTGTGCAGACGGGCATAAACAATGAAATGTTCTGACTGTTTATAGGCCCTCAGCGCCGCGGTGTATTCGGCCCATAGTGCCGGATCCTGCTCCCAGGGCTTTTCCACCTTGCTGTCCACCGTTTCCATCTCCGTCCAGTCGTTGCAGGCCGCAAACGTTGCGACGGCAGCGCAAAAAGCGAGGAAACGTATCATTCGGTTTGGTTTCATATTCATAGCGATTACTTGTTATACGGTTTGCAATCCCACCATACGCGGGTTCCCATGACGTCGCCCGAACGGTCGCCGTTCTGTTGCTCTGCACCGAGCGTTTGAATGGCCGCCTGAAGGTTGGCGTTGTTCTGCTGGTACTCCTCGACAGGGTAAGGCAGACGGCGTGCGCCCTGTTCCACATTGACGGAACCTCCCGATTTGTCGGTAGGTACAGGCAGCAGTTTCGGATACCCGTACGGCGGTGTTCCGACCATGCTTCGACTCCCAACGGGAAGATAGCGATCCACTTCTGCACGATGATGCGTTCGAGGTTGCGCTCCTGAACGGCCTCCGTATCGCTGCCGTCCGTCGCCGTTTCCCACGGACCGGTGATTTCGCTCCGGGCAGATGCGCTGTAGTTGCCCAGCGGATCGGTATAGGGTGCAGGCTTCTTCGTGGCGTCGACCAAATAGGCGTCGGCCCCCGATGCTCCCCGCTCCTCGAACGAAAGTCGGACAGCCTGCTCATAGAGCGTCTTCGCCGTCTCGGCCGATCCCCAGCGCAGTTCGTACTCTGCATGCAGGAAGGTCGCTTCCGCGGCATTGAACCATAAATAGGGCGTATCGCTCGCAACGATCATATTCGAATACTTCGACATGGCCTGCGACTTGCTCGTCACATCGATGCCGATACGGATACCCACATAGTCGCCGACATCGTTCGCAAGGAACATCTTCTCCATACGCGGGTCTTTGTAGCCGTTCATGTAGCAGAGGATGTCGGCTCCGACACGGTGGTCGCCCCAGTCGTTGTAGATGAGCGTCGTGCGGTTCTCCGCGGCGTGCATCGCCGCATTGTCGGCATTAGCCTCGATAACACCCCCGGCAATAGCCTCGGCGGCCTTCGCACGGGCGACGTCGGACTTCACATACGACAAACGCATGGCCATGCGCAACTTGAGCGAATTGGCATATTTGAGCCACTGCGCGATATTGCCGTAGTAGACGCCGTCGTAGCGGCTCCACGCTTCGGCCGGGAGCGTCGTGTTGCGGCCCAGTATCTCGATAGCCTCGTCCAGCTCCTCGAACATCTTCGTATAGACCGCCTCCTGCGAATCGTACTCCACATAGACCGACTCGTTGCTCTCCAGCTTCGAATAGGGAATCGGACCGTAGGAGTCCGTCACACGGTGCATGATGGCCACTCGCAACAGGCGGGCGAAAGCGATGGCCACTTCGTCTTCCGTGCCGTTGACGATGCCCTTATAGGGGGTATAGGTCTCGGTGATGACGTTGGCGAAAGGCCATTTGCGCCAGTCGGCCGAGGGATTATAGGTCTCGAACTTGGTCTGCCATGTATCGACCGTAGCACCGATGTAACCGCCGAACGGCCCGCCCGAAAGCGATTCGTTGAACTGATACATATGCTCCTGCACCGGAATCACAAGACTTTGAAGAGCTTTGAACTTCGTTCCGGTCTTATAATTCAGGGCATCCATCTGGTCGTCCGTAACCTGATTGGGATTGCGGTTGATGTCTTCGAAATCGCCGGTGCAGGCTGCCAATCCGAACAGCGCCAGTGAAAGCAGCACCGACTGCCATCTGTTATTCATCTTTTTCATGGTTGCTGCGCTTTAGAATTGGAATTTGACATTGAAACCGAGGTTGCGCACCGAGGGCATCATGAAGTAGTCGATACCCTGATAGTTCAGCCCCGTCGAAGCGACGGCTTCGGGGTCGAACGGCGCTTTGCAGTAAATCATCCACAGATTGCGCCCTACGAACGACACGGTAAGCCCCAGCTTATTGCGGAACCACTTGCGCGGGAAAGTGTAACCCAGCGACAACTCCTGCAAGCGGACATTCGTCGCCGAATAGAGATAATACTGCGGCAAACCCGACTGCGAGCCGATCGCCTGATACCATTTCTGGGCATCGACCATCTCACGGCCGTTGATCAAAACACCGCCCGCATCGCGCGCCGCGGCCGAAGCCTCCGAGACGCCGTACAGGTCGAGGTTGGCCTGCGTCGCCGAATAGCAGACACCGCCCAGACGGGCCGTAAACAGCACGCCGAGGTTAATACCCTTATAGCTGAAGTCATTGCGCCATGCGAGGTTGTGGTTAGGGAAAACCGATCCGAGATAGATGTCCTCGCCTTCGTCGGTCATCAGCAGGTTGCCGTTCTTGTCCACCTCGACATAACCGTTGTCGTTGAAGCGAAGGTTGGACGTCGTGTAAAGGTCGCCCAGCGTACCGCCTTCCTTGAGGATGTACTTCGCCTTACCCAGCCCCTTGATGTCCAACTTGGTAAGATTCAACGCTTCGCCCGTAACCGGGTTCACGGCATTGGCTGCCAGTTCGATGATCTCGTTCTTGTTCCATGAGTAGGTGAAGTTCGTCGTCCAGCGGAAATTCCGCCACTGATTGTCATACCCGAGCGACAGCTCGACACCTGTATTGCGAACGTGTCCGGTTTGCAGGTAGATGGTCGTATAGGACGACGAGGGCGGAAGTGACGGGTCGAAGGTCTGGTTTTTCGTGTCGGCCTGATACCACGAAGCCGAAAGGTTGATATGCTGCCACAGACGGGCATCCAGACCGACCTCATAGGTAATGGTACGCTCCGGCTTCAGGTCGCCGATCGGATAGTGCGTCTTGTCCTTCCACACTTTATTCGTAGCGTCGTATTCGTAGGTCGGAACCGTCAGGTGACGCGGGAAAGGCATACCTACCGAGGCGATCGAACCGCGGATCTTCAGATAGCTGAACGTCTTGCCCAGATCCCATGTCGAAGAAGGCACCCAAGACAGGCCTACTGACGGATAGAAGAACGACGACTCGGGCGAATTGGCCAGTTGCGAAGCCCAGTCGTTACGCCCCGTCACCGTGAGGTAAAGCATCTGTTTCCAACCTACTTCGACCGAGGCGAAAATCGACTGCGTCTGGTCGTGCCAGCCGACCTTTTCGGCACGTTTTTTCGTGTCATCCAGATCGAAAACATTGAATATGTTGGGAAGTCCGTTCTCCTGAATCGGCCCACGGTATGACAACTCATCGGTCTTGATATTGTTGATCGAGGCGCCGATATTCGCGTTCAGAGACCAATCCTCGCCGAAAGTCTTGTTAATGTTTACCATCAGATCGGCGTAGGTCTGCGTGTCGTAAGCACGGGCTTCGGTATAGTGGCCGTTTTTGCCGCCTTCCGTAATCGTGGTGTTCGACGAGGCATAGAGTTTTTGCGTGTAGAGCGAATTCGAATTATCAATGCGGACACGTCCGGCAACATTAAGCCACGGAAGAATGTCGTAGCTGGCCGAGAACGACAGCATATAACGCTTCTTGTCCGTATTGCGCAGGTTGCGGTAGTTGATCCAGTAGGGATTCTGCATGCGCAAATCACCGCCTTCCATATCCGCACTCCAGAATTGCTCCATGAGTTTCGTCCCTTCGTTGTAACGCTCGAAGCGACGGTAAAGGTCGAAATTCTCACCCCGCGGGAACAGGTAGGCCGGAACCAGCGGGTTCGAATAGACTCCCTGATTGGTCATGTTCTGGTCTTTCTGATAGATGTAGCTGGCGCTCGCATCGAGCTTGAGCCGGTCTTTCAGAAAGTACGAAGTATTGCGGAACGTGAAGTTGTAACGGTCGTATTCGTTATTGGGGATAATGCCGTCCGAATTGACCGAAGCAGCCGAAAAATAGGTCTGGTTCTTGTCCGTACCGCCAGAAACCGTAACAGCATTCGTATAAACGTGTCCCGTCTCGAAATAATCGTCCGGAGTATAACCGTAACGGGCTTCAGGGCGTAATTTCTCGCCCCAACTGTAAATGCTCGAGCCGCTGCGCTGGCCGTTCAAACCCGTACCGTAGCGATTCTGAAATTCCGGCTGGATGAAAGGTGCGAGAAATTCGATATTACTCGAAAACGTAGCTTTCAGAGTCCCGGCTTGGCCTTTTTTCGTCGTAATCATCACAGCGCCGTTCGCGGCTTCCGAACCGTAGAGCGCGGCCGCGGCAGCACCCGTCAGCACCGACATCGACTCAATATCCTCGGGGTTGAGGTCTGCGATGGATTCCGTAGCACCGCGCGAATCGAACTCCGTACCGCCACCACCACCGAAGTTGTACATCGGAATGCCGTCGATAACGTAAAGGGCGTTCGAAGACTGCGAAATGGACTTGTTGCCGCGCAGTACGACCTTCGAGGCACCGCCGACACCTGACGATGAGGCGTTGATCGTGACACCGGCCACTTTACCCGTCAACGAGTTGATGAAGTTGGCATCCTTGACGGTTGTGATGTCTTCGGCCTTGATCTGCTGAACATTGTAGGCTACGGCCTTTTCCGAACGCTTAATACCAAGAGCAGTGACCACGACCTGCTCGATCTCGGACGCAGCCTCTTCGAGCGTGATTTCGAAAGAAGTCCGGCTGCCCACGACAATAGACACAGGAGTATAACCAATAAAACTGATTTCCAGCTGTCTGTCTGCTGCGGGGGGGGGTACCTGAAGCGCAAACGCACCATCGGCGTCGGAGCTGACGCCTATTGTAGTTCCTTGAACAAGGATACTGGCTCCGACGATCGGATTACCTTTTGCATCCCTGATTTTTCCGGTCACGGAAACCGGATT
>JBKSUH010000109.1:0-6483 GCA_047233565.1 Alistipes sp. | reverse complement strand
GCGCCACGATCACGTAGTCGTTGCGCAGGATGTCGAGCACCTGCGGGTCTGCCCATACGCGGGCTTCCATTTCGCGGCAGTTGACGCACCCGTGCCCCGTGAAGTCGATGAAGAGCGGTTTGCCGACCTTAGCGGCATAGGCCTCGGCTTCTTTCAGGTCGAAGAATCCTTCGAGGCCGTGGGGCAGGTGCAGGAAATCGCTGTGCTTGGGTTTCTGTCCCTCGACGGTCAGCAGCATGCGCGTTTCTCCGCCCGAAGCGGTCGGCGCTTCCTTCCCGATCACGAAATCCTGCGTATGCAGCGGCGGCAGGTAGCCCGAGAGGCCTTTGAGCGGGGCGCCCCACATGCCGGGGACGAGGTATACGACGAACGAGAAGGTGACGATGGCCAGTGCCAGGCGGCCTACGCCCAGATAGGGCGTATCGCTGTCATGCGCGAATTTGATTTTTCCCAGCAGATAGAGCCCCAGGAGCGAGAAGGTCACGATCCATACGGCGAGGTATATCTCGCGGTCGAGTAGCCCCCAGTGGTAGGTCTGGTCGGCGACCGAGAGGAACTTCATGCCGAGCGCCACCTCGATGAATCCCAGCACGACCTTCACCGAGTTGAGCCATCCGCCGCTTTTGGGCAGCTTCTTGAGCATCGACGGGAAGAAGGCGAAGACGGTGAAGGGAAGCGCGAAGGCGACGGAAAACGCCAGCATGGTGACGATCGGGCTCCAGAATTCGCCCGACGTCGATTTGATAAGCACCGAACCTACGATCGGGCCCGTGCAGGAGAAGGATACCAGCACGAGGGTCAGGGCCATGAAGAAGATGCCGGCCAGGCCTTTCGAGTCGGCTTTGCTGTCGGTTTTGTTGACCATCCACGAAGGCATGGTGATCTCGAACGCTCCGAAGAACGATGCGGCGAATACCATGAATACGAGGAAGAAAAGGATATTGGGCAGCCAGTGTGTCGCCAGCCAGTTGAAGATGTCGGCCGTCACGGCATCGCCCCCGACGATGCGTGTGATGACGATGATTGCGGCTATCGGCAGCGTGTAGAGCGCGACGATGAAGAACCCGTACATGGCGGCACGGAAGCGGCCGCGTGCGGGACCTCCTTCGCCCTTCATGAAGAACGAAACGGTCATCGGAACCATCGGGAACACGCAGGGGGTCAGCAGGGCCGCAAAACCCCAGAGGATGGCTTCGATAATCAGCGCCCACAGCGTGCCGCCTCCTGCGGCGTCCTTCTGCGCCGGGACGATCTCCGCGGCAGCTGTCGGGGCCGTGCCGGAAGCGGTATCCGCCGGAGTGTCTTTGGCGGAGTGTCTCCGGCAGAAACGTTTTTATTCGGGGTGACGGCCTCAGTGCTGTTAGCCGACGCCGAGCCGGGGCGTGCGGTCAGGTCGATCGTCATTTCCGTATCCTCGGGCGGCATGCAGCTCGTGTCGTCGCAGATCATCCACTCCAGCTGGGCCGTGACGGCGGCCTTTTCGGCCGCGAGCTTCACCCGCGGGGTGAAGAGCGCCTTGCCGGCAAAGGTGCCGATCTCCATCTCGAAGGTCTTGTCGTAGTGGCGCTCGGGAGTGGAGAGTTGCTCTACGCCGCCCTCGAGCGTAGCCCCGGCACCCGCGGTGAAGGTGATCGTCGTGGCATTGGGCCCGCCTTCATAGGGCCCCATGTCATACATATGGTAAGGCGCGGGGATCGAGGCTTCGAGTACGATCCGGTACATGTCGCCGTCGAGGTGCTCCACGGTGCTTTTCCAGCTTACGTTTTGCGCCGAGACCGCCGTCACGGCAAACAGGGCCGCTATGGGCAGCAAAAGGGTACGAAACAGATTGTGCATAGTCGTATCGCTTATAATTTGTGCAAATATAACGGTTTTTTACGGATAAATTGCTACATTCGCACGATGATCCGCCTCTCGCTCATAATCCCGACGCATAATCGTGCCGGGCAGCTTCTCGCGGCGCTCGAATCCGTCGTGCGGCAGGACATGCCCGCCGGGGAGTGGGAGTGCGTGGTGGTGAACAACAATTCGACGGACGATACGCCCGCCCGGTTCGCGGCCTTCGCGGCACGGTATCCGGCGCTCAACCTGCGCATGGTGACCGAGACCGGCCCGGGGGTTTCCTATGCCCGCAACCGGGGGATCGCGGAAACTTCGGCGCCCTACATGGCCTTCATCGACGACGACGAACGTATCAATGCGGGGTTTATCCGGGCGTATGTCGAATTCTTCGATGCACATCCCGATGCCGTCGTGGCCGGGGGGCGCATCATTGCCGAGTATGTCTCGGGACGTCCGGCGTGGATGTCGAAATATACCGAACTGCCTGTCGCCAACCCGATGGATTTCGGCCATGCCGTACGGCCTTTTCCTGCCGGACGTGTTCCCGGGGGAGGCAACATGGCTTTCCGCCGCTCCGCAACCGCCCGATACGGCGGGTTCGACCCCTCGCTGGGACGTGTGGGACGGATGCTGATCGGTGGCGAGGAAAACGATTTCTTCGAACGCATGATGCGCGGCGGCGAGACATGCTGGTATGTCCCCGATGCCGTCATGTGGCATATCATTCCGCCCGAAAAACTGACCGAATCCTATTTCCGCCGCCTTTGTTACAACGTCGGCGTGAGCCAGCGTCTGCGGGCGGGCATGTATCGCCGCTATCCGAAGACGCTTCTGTTCGAGAGCCTGAAATGGGGCGCGACGCTGCTGCTGTCGCTTACGATGGCGCCCCGCAAGTCGCTTTGGCTGATCCGGATGCGCTATGAGATCAGCCGGGGGCTGCTCTCCGATCCGCAATGAAAACCGCAGTCCGGAGACTGCGGTTCTGTCTGTCTTGCGATCTTCTTTTAGAAAAGATACTTTTCGTTTTTGACCTTGTTCACGAGCCGGGAGATGTCCTCCACGCTTCTTCGCCGAACGTCGTGCCGACGACCTCGATGACCTTACCCGCCGTGATGGCCCCGATCGTGCCGCACTGGCGCAGCGAAAGTCCGTCGCAGAGTCCCGAAAGGAATCCCGCGGCGTAGAAGTCGCCCGCGCCCGTCGTGTCCACGCGCTTGGCTGCGGCCATGATGCCTACATGCACCACTTCGTCGCCCTGCTTGATCATGGCGCCCTTGATGCCGATTTTCACCACGGCCAGCTCGCACATTTCAGAAATTACCTGCAGGGCGTTCAGCGGTTCGGCTTCGCAGGTGAAGGTCTTGGCTTCGTCCTCGTTGGCGAAAACGATGTCCACGTAGTCGCGGACCAGACCGCGCAGGAATTCGAGATTCTCGGCCACGATGTTGAAGCTGGCCAGATCGACGGCGACTTTCAGCCCGCACTCCTTGGCCGTCTTGGCGGCTTTGAGAATCAGGTCGTGGTTCTGCACCAGATAGCCCTCGACGTAGAGACAGTCGTAATGGTCGAAAATCGACGCTTCGATCTCTTCGGCCGTCAGTTCGAGCGCGGCGCCCAGATGGGTGACCATCGTGCGTTCGCCGTCGGGCGAGATGAGCGACACGCATTTGCCCGAACGCTCCGTGCCCCGGAAGATGACCGGTTCCACACCCAAGTTTTCGAGCGCCTGCACGAAGAAGTCGCCCGTCGTATCCTGTCCGACCTTGCCGATGAACCCGACATCGCAGCCCAGTTTGGCCATGGCGCGGATGGTGTTGCCCGCCGAGCCGCCCAGCGACAGCGAGTAGGGCAGTCCTGCCACGGATTTCGAAATTTCGGTCTGCAGGGTGGTGTCCACGAGGCTCATCGAGCCTTTGGCGAGTTTGAAGCGACCCAGCACGGAGTCTGATTCCAGGTTGACCAGCATGTCCGTCAGGGCATTGCCGATGCCGATAACACGTTTCATTCGGTAAGTTCGGGGTTGTCTGTTGTGAAATTATATGGAGAGTATCTTTACCAGGTCGAGCGAATTGCGGTCGATGCCCTTGTTGTGCATGGTCGCCTTGGCGAAGGGGACGTAGACGATCTTGCCGTTCTGAATGCCGATCATCACGTTGCGCTGTTCGTCGAGGAACGCCTCGATGGCGGCTTCGCCCATCCGCGAGGCGAGGATACGGTCTACGGCCGTCGGCGACCCGCCGCGCTGGATATGCCCCAGGATCGTGACGCGGGCGTCGTACTGCGGGAACTCCTTCTTGACACGTTCGGCCAATGCCGTGGCGCCGCCCGTCTTCGGGTTCTCGGCCACGATGACGATCGCCGAGTTCTTGCTCTTGCGGAAGCCGTGGTTGATGAGTTCGGCCAGCTGGTCGACCTCGGTGTCCATTTCGGGGATGATAGCCGCTTCGGAACCCGTGGCGATGGCGCTGTTCAGTGCCAGGTAACCCGCCGTATGTCCCATCACCTCGACGAAGAAGAGGCGCTCGTGGCTCGATGCCGTATCGCGCAGTTTGTCGACCGCCTCCACGATCGTGTTCAGCGCCGTGTCGTAGCCGATCGTCGAGTCCGTACCCCCGAGGTCGTTGTCGATCGTCCCGGGAAGCCCTACGATGGGCACGTTGTACTCCTGCGCGAAAATCCCTGCGCCTGTCAGCGAGCCGTCGCCGCCGATGACCACCAGCGCGTTGATGCCGGCTGCGACCATGTTGTCGTATGCCGCCTTGCGGCCTTCGGTCGTGGTGAATTCCTGACTGCGGGCCGTCTTGAGGATCGTACCGCCCAATTGGATGATGTTGCTTACGCTTTGGGATTTGAACGACACGATCTCGTTGAATACGAGACCTTTGTATCCGCGCATGATGCCCTTGACGGCGAAGCCGTTATAGATTGCGCTGCGGGTTACCGCGCGTATGGCGGCGTTCATTCCCGGCGTCGCCGCCCGAAGTCAGAATACCGATACATTTGATTCCAGCCATAGTTTTTCGTTTAGAAAACAAAATCGCTCAAAGGTAGTAATTATTTCAATTTTTCAAAAAACGAGGGCGGTTCCCGGAGGATCCGCCCTGCGTTTCGAAAAACTTTTATTTTACCTAACGCCTGTGGCCTTTATTCGGTCTGCTCTGCGGGGACTCGTCCGGCGTCCGGCTGTCGGACCGAATCCGGTTTTGCGGATTCGGTTTTGTCGTCTCCCGTCTGCACTTTCACCCGTTTGCCGTCGGCCTTTACTTCCAGCCCGGCCTTGTCTTTGTCGATCGTAATGTCGATCGATTTGTTCGGGATGCTGATGTGCAGCGTCTTGTGGCCGTCTTCGATGACGTTCTGGCTTTCGTACTCCTTGAGCAGCTTTTGTACCGTCGTCGTGTCGTTGTCGATCACCACTTCGGTGTTGAGCACCTGTTCGATCACGTTACGCTTGGCGCGGAACCGGTCGCCCACATCCTCGCGGATGGCGATGCAGGCGCATGCGATGAAGCTCGCGAGCCACAGCAGGAAGATGATCAGCACGGCCGTGCCTCCGGGCTTGCGCGAAGCGATGAGGCACATCAGTACATAAATGAGCAGTATGACGGGAATCAGTACAATAAATATGCCGAGAATAGGTACCCACAGCGTCATGCCCAGCGGGGAGAAAGGCGAGAGGATGCCTCCGCCGCCTATGACCAGGGCGAACAGCCCGATAATCAGGGCGCAGGCTCCCATGATGAGTCCGAATACGAGCACTCCGGCGAAGAGCTTGAGGAGGATGAGCACCACCTTGCCGAATACCGACACGGCTTCGGCGACGATGGGTTTGGCCTTGGCGTCGGGATCGCAGCTCGCGCTGGCTTCGGTGGTTTCGCGGATCGACTGCGCCGTGATCTTCTCGCCGTTCATTTCGAGTTTTTGGCGCGCCGTGCGGGAGCCGGAACGGCAAACCACATGATGATAACGTAGCAGATGACGAAGATGCCGAACAGGTTGCCCATCATCGATCCCGTCCAGTCCATGAACGGAATCCAGTGCAGGAAGCTCAGCAGGATCGGCAGGAACATGCCCAGCCGGATCCATACGGGATCGACGTCGAAGTACTTGCCGATGCCGGCGCATACGCCGCCCAGCTTGGCGTTCTCCGTGTCGCGGTAGAGGCGGCGCGGGATACGCGGCTCTTCGGGGGCTTTTTTGTCCGAACTCTCCTCGGAGATGTCCTCGACCGAGCCCATCTGGTGGATGATATTCAGGATCAGGGGTTTCTCGACCACGCGGGTGTTGTCCTGCGTTGTGAGGATCAGCTCGGCTATGCGGGCTTCGATGTCGGCGACGATCTCGGCTCCGTCGGGCGTATCCTTGTAGGTCTTTTTCAGACTGTCGAGATAGTTCTCCAGCTCCTGGTAGGCATCGGCGTCCATCGTGAACGCTACGCCCGATATGCTGCATTTTTTAACCTCTTTCATAGTTGTGCCGTTGGGGGATTATTTCCTGCTTACGCTGCCGCCGCTCGATTTGCTGATGCTGGTCTGGCAGTCGCCCGTGTAACGGATCGAACTGCCGCTCGAAGCCTCGGCGCGGAGTTTGTCCGTGCAGTTGACCGTAGCTTTGGCAGCGCTCGAGGTGTCGACGCTGCAG
>JBKSUH010000108.1:0-6561 GCA_047233565.1 Alistipes sp. | reverse complement strand
CCGATACGCGGCAGGCGGCCGTCGAAAGCAATAACGGCGGCCGCGGTTTTGCACGCTCGCTGCAGGCTTTGGCACCCTCCGTGCGCATCGAATGGTTCCACCAGGGCGCCAACAAGGAGGCGCGCATCCTCTCCAATTCGGCCACGGCGCTGCACCTCGTGCGCTTTCCCCGGGGCTGGAACCTGCGCTGGCCGGAGCTATACGCCCACCTGACGACCTACCGCCGCCGGTTCCGCGCCAACCGCTGGCACGATGCCGCCGACGTGGTGACGGCATCGTCGAACGCGAAGCCGCCGACCGCAGCCGGAGCCGCGTGCGGGGCGTGCGGTTTCTGTAGGTCGGGATCGGGTTTTGCGGCCTAAAGTAGTATTTGAAACCGACCGTCGGGCTGATTCCGAGCTGGAAAGAGACCCCGTTCACACCCGTTCCCGAATATGACAGGTAGCTGTAGTCCAACGTCAGAAGGCTGACTGAGAGTCCGATATGGGCCGACGGCCTGATTTCGAACGCTCCGAGCGACAATCCTGCATCGAAGCCGTATCCGCTGGTCCCGTCCGTCGATGCGAACGCGAATCCCACGGCCAGCTGCGGCGTGTAGTAGAAGCAGTCGCACAGTCTTACGTAATAGGCGAGGCTGGGACCTGCCGTCAGCCCGTGCGTCGTTTCGCCGTCGGATGAAATCAGTTGGTAGCCGATCGAGCCGCCGACGCGCAGTCAGTCGGATGCGAAATAACCGAATTCGGGTGCAAATCCGAATGTCGTCTGCGATGCGGAGGCCGTCGATGCTGATCGACGTCGTCGTTATGCCGATTATTCCGCCGACATATTTGTCACCCCTGCTTTGGGCGGAGAGGTCGGAATACACAGCATAAGGGCCAGAGCCGGAAAGAAGTTTTCATGCTTGTCGATTTAAAGGTTAGCGGTTGAGTGACGTTTGCGCTTCAAGTTAGAAAAAAGCGATATCCGCCGTTTTTGCCTGTAAAAATGCCGCTTTTCACTTCCGGACAGCCGGCCGGCTGCGGCTTCCCGCCCCGAAAGCGGCCGCTGCGGCGGCGCAATTGAAGCCTGCGTTAAATTATCTTCCCGTGCGGAACCAATCGCCCCGATTTTTCGTACCTTTGGTGCGGTTAATTAGGTTTGCACTAATCCACAACAAAATGAAAGCATTGAAAATCGGAAATTTGCTCGCTCCCGTCCCCATCGTGCAGGGCGGTATGGGCGTAGGCATATCGCTCGCAGGGCTGGCTTCGGCCGTTGCCGACCAGGGCGGCATCGGCGTCATTTCGTCGGCCGGCCTGGGAGTGATTTACAAAGACTATTCGAAAGATTACCGTACGGCCTCGATCTGGGGGCTGAAACAGGAACTGAAAAAGGCACGCGAGGCCACGAAAGGCATCGTCGGCGTAAACGTCATGGTCGCCATGTCGAACTTCGCCGACATGGTGAAGACCGCCGTCGCCGAGAAGGCCGACATCATCTTTTCGGGCGCCGGGCTGCCGCTCAACCTGCCGTCGTTCCTCACGGAGGGCGCCAAGACCAAGCTGGCCCCGATCGTGTCGTCGGCGCGTGCGGCGAAACTGTTGTGTCAGAAGTGGTTCTCGGAGTACAAGTACATCCCCGACGCCATCGTCGTCGAAGGTCCCAAGGCGGGCGGTCACCTCGGATACAAGGAGGAGCAGCTCGCCGACGAGCATTTTCGCTCGAAGCCCTCGTTCCCGAAATCGTCGCCGAGGTGCGCGCTTTCGGTGCCGAACACGACTGCCATATTCCCGTCATCGCGGGCGGCGGCATCTACACCGGCGAGGATATCTACCGTATCATGCAGCTGGGCGCCGACGGCGTGCAGATGGGCACGCGCTTCGTGACCACCGAGGAGTGCGACGCCGATCCGGCCTTCAAGCAGACCTATCTCGACGCCAAACCGCAGGACATCGAGATCATCAAAGTCCCGTCGGCATGCCGGGGCGGGCCATCCACAGCTCGTTCCTCGACCGGGTGAAGGAGGGGTTGAAACGCCCCAAGAACTGCCCGTTCGACTGCATCAAGACGTGCGACGTGACGCACAGCCCTTACTGCATCATGCTGGCGCTCTACAACGCCTTCAAGGGAAAATTGCAGAACGGCTATGCCTTCTGCGGCGCCAACGCATGGCGGGCCGAAAAGATCCAGTCGGTGCGCGATCTGATGGCTTCGCTCAAGGCCGAGTACGACAATTTTTCGCTGAAGGGAAAACTCTTCGGCGCAAGATAAGCCCCTCCCGGTTTGCCGGGATAATATTTCGGCAGGCGTTTCCGGACGCCTGCTTTTCAGCCCCTAATTTATTAGGGGCTTTTATTTGACCGTGAATTTTTCCGGCATCCGCGTTCCACCGGGTTGATTTTTTATTATATTTGACTCCCGGTTAGGTTATTGATGGTGTTTTGCCGGACGATCATCGAAAACATTACTGGGCTTTTTGTCGTGAGTCCGAGAGACTGCTGTCGGTACTGCCGTATTATTAATTCTTAAAACTTGGTTTATGAGAAACTTTTAAGGAAGTCAGCTTTGCTGACGGCTGCATCGCTGGTGTTTTTCGCCTGCGACGACGATGAGAAGAAGGTCCCCGAAACGGTCGTGACGCTCGACCGGACGGAATTGAATCTCAATGTCGGGTTTTCCGAAACGCTCGTAGCGACCGTTACCCCCTGCAGGACGGCGTAGCGGTAGTTTGGTCTTCTGACGACGAGGTAGTTGCGACGGTCGAGGACGGTGTCGTCACCGCTCTTGCCGCCGGTGAGGCACTATTACCGCCAGCGTGGGCGAGAGCAAGGCGACCTGCACGGTGACGGTGGCTTACGTTGCGCCGAAGATCGGCGACTATTACTATTCCGACGGTACGTGGAGCGACGGCGGACTGGTAAGCATCGAGGCCGACGGACTGAATCCCGTCTGGGCCGACACCAAACCCGCTCCCGTCGCCGGTAAGACCGTTATCGGCATCGTCTGCCAGACGGACGAAAACCGGATCGCCGCCGGCGACAAGGAGAAGGGCTATACGCACGGGTATGTCGTGGCTGTGAAAATGCCCATAGCGCCGACAGCCAGACGGTTCAGTATTCTACCGACAATGATTTCGCAAGCACTCGAAAGCGAAAATTGCAAGCACGTGGTATGGCAATGTCAATGGTTACGAAGAGACGATGAAAACCGTATCCGATTATGGACCGAACCTTGCTACATGGTGCCCTGCTTTCGATTTGACGGTTAATAATTTCTCGCTCCCGGCTTCCGAAACGTCGAGCGGCTGGTTCCTGCCGAGCACCGGGCAGTTATGGGATATGGTGGCCAATCTCTGCGGCCATGAAGCTGCTCTGCTTCTGAAAGAGTGGCAGACTTCGAGTTATAATGTCTATTACGGTTACAACTCCGAAAATGTAAGCTATGACGTGATTGCGAAATTCAACGAGACGCTTGCGATGATTCCCGCCGATCAGAAGGAGGAGCTGTTCGTGACGGACGGCACCCATTACAATACCTGTACGCTGTGGGCTACGACCTGCTTTGAACCCGGCGAGACGGCATGTATCATTCATATCGGCGGTTCCGAGAAACATCTGGTGGAGCTTATGTGCGAGTATGTCGATTACGACGGTATCGCCCGTCCGATCCTTGCATTCTAAATAGATCGCTTTTGCGGAAGTGCGGAGTGTTTTCCGCCGCTTCCGGACCTGCTCCCGGCCGTTCGACCGGGGCTTTTTGTGGCCGGCTGCATCCGGCTCATGCGGCTTCGGCGTCCGGTTTCTGCCGTTTCCGCGTCCGGCTCCTACAGCTCCTGCAGCCGCGCCACGGGCGAGACGGCGAGCGACGAGAAGTCGCCGTGCTGGTAGCGGTAGTAACCCGCCATGGCGATCATCGCGGCGTTGTCCGTCGTGAACTTGAATTCGGGCAGGAACGTGCGCCAGCCGCGCTTGAGGCCCTGCTCGACGATGCCGTTGCGCAGTCCCGAGTTGGCCGATACGCCCCCGGCGATGGCGATGTCGCGGATGCCCGTGTCTTTCGACGCCCGCACCAGTTTGTCGAGCAGTATCTCCACGATCGTGCCCTGAAGCGACGCGCAGAGGTCGGCCTTGTTGCGCTCGATGAAATCGGGGTCGTCGGCCACGGCGTCGCGCAGCATGTAGAGGAACGAGGTCTTGAGCCCCGAGAACGAATAGTCGTAGCCGTCGACATGGGGGTGTGCCAGGCGGAACGCCTTGGGGTTGCCCTCCTTTGCCAGGCGGTCGATCACCGGGCCGCCGGGGTAGGGCAGGCCCATGACTTTGGCGCATTTGTCGAACGCTTCGCCTGCGGCGTCGTCGATCGTCGTGCCGATGATCTCCATTTCGAGGGGAGTCCACGCGCACGATCTGCGTATGCCCGCCGCTGACCAGCAGGCAGAGGAACGGGAAGCCGGGATGGGGCAGTTCGCGGTCGGGCAGGTCGATGAAGTGCGAGAGGATATGCCCCTGCAGGTGGTTGACCTCGACCATCGGGATGTCGTGCGCCACCGAGAGCCCCTTGGCGAACGATACCCCGACGAGCAGCGAACCCAGCAGCCCGGGGCCGCGCGTGAAGGCGATGGCATCGATCTCCCCGACGGTGAGCCCGGCCTCTCGGAGTGCCGTGTCGACCACCGGGATGATGTTCTGCTGGTGCGCCCGCGAAGCCAGTTCGGGGATCACGCCGCCGTATTTTATGTGGACAGCCTGCGAGGCGATGACGTTCGACAGCAGCACGTTGTTGCGTATCACGGCGGCGGATGTGTCGTCGCACGAGGATTCGATGCCCAGAATAGTAATATCCATGCGGTTTTTCGTTTTTTAACTAATTATAGTTAAATTTGCAGGTTATAACGACCTATCAATGCGCAAAGGTATAAAAATATTGGGAAAGGTGTTATCGGCCGCGGTATTGTTGCTGATAATTCTGCCTCTGGCGCTCTCGTTGCTGCTCGACATTCCGGCCGTGCAGAACTACGTGGTGCAGAAAGCCGTGCGCATGGCGTCGAAGAAGCTCGAAACCACCGTCAGCATCGACCGCGTGGACATCGGGCTTTTCAGCCGGGTCAAGATCAAGGGTTTCTATGTAGAGGATTACCAGCGCGACACGCTGCTCTACGTGGGCCGTCTCGACGCCTTCGTCACCGGACTGGGCATCTTCGGCGGGGGCTTTCGCTGAGCCGCGGCGAGATCGCCGACGCCAAGCTCTACCTGCGCGAGACGCCCGGCGGGGAGATGAACATCAAGCAGATCGTCAATCGTATCAGCAACCCCGACAAACCCAAGAAAGGCAATTTCCGCCTGTCACTGCGCAAGGCGTCGATCGAGAATATGGACCTCTGTCTGGAACGGCTCGACCGCCGCGACCCGGAGTTCGGCATCGACTTCAGCCATATGCACCTCTACGGCATTACGGCATATGTGAACGACTTCACCATCGACGGGCAGTCCATCTACACCACCATCGAAACCCTCTCGGCGCGCGAGCGCAGCGGCTTCGCCCTCGACCGCTTCGCCGGGCGTTTCTACCTGACCAACGGTGCGCTGGGCTTCGAGGATACCTCCGTCGTCACGCCCCGTTCGAACGTCGACATCCCCTACATTTCGCTCGTCGGCGATTCGTGGGCCGGCTACAAGGATTTCCTGGGCGAGGTGCGCATCGACGGCAAGCTGCGCAATAGCACCGTCTCCACGGACGACATCGCCTATTTCGCCCCGCGGCTCCGCGGGTGGCATACCGTTTTCAGCAATATCGACATCGATGTCGCGGGCGTCGTCTCCGACTTCACGGGCAAGGTCAGGAGCCTACAGGTGGGCCAGGGGACGTGGTTCACGGCCGATGCCGCGGTCAGGGGGCTGCCCGACATCCGCACGACGCATTTCGACCTGACGATTCCGCGCCTGACCTCCACGGCCGAATCCATCGACGCCCTGGCTGCGGGGATCGGCGGCCGCGAGTTGTCCGACAAGCTGGTCGGCATACTGGGCAACACGGGGCAGATCGACATCAACGCCCGCTTCAAGGGGCTACTTTCGTCGTTCGACATGCAGCTCGGCGCCTCGACCGGCGTGGGCGAGGTGACCTGCAACCTGCGGATGACGCCGCTCAAGGCGGGGCGCAGCAGCGTGCGGGGCGACGTGGAGACGCACAACCTCAGGCTGGGCGAACTACTCGGCCGCCGCGACCTGCTGGGCAACGCCACGCTCACGGCTTTCGTCGACGGCGTCGTCGGGCGGGGGGTCACCGACGCCAATGTAGTGGGCAATGTCACGCAGCTGGGCTTCAACGGCTATGTCTACGATTCGCTGCGCCTCGACGGGCGGCTTCGCAACCGCGAGTTCGACGGCCGTATCACGGCCCGCGACCCCAACCTCGATTTCGATTTCCTCGGCATGGTCGACTTCAACGACTCGGTGCCCCGTTACGACTTTACGATGGATCTGCGCCGTGCCGACCTGGCCCGGCTGCATGTCAACCGCCGCGACTCGGTCTCGGAACTTTCGGCGCATATCGTCGCCAAGGCCGGCGGCCGCTCGCTCGATG
>JBKSUH010000107.1:0-6637 GCA_047233565.1 Alistipes sp. | reverse complement strand
AGGCGAGGCTCGGACGGCCTTCGGTGGTCGCCATGTAGGCGGCATCGGCACTCTTGCCGTCGAGGTATTTCTCGAAAGCGTAGTAGATGTCCGACGTGACGAAGAAGGCGAGCTGCCCGTCGGCCTTCATGTCCTTGACACGCTCGTCGGCGTTCATCCAGAGGTCGTCGAGGACGGCGACTACCTTCCCGGGATCGGAGAAATCCTCAGCCTGGCAGATCGAGTTGTAGAACTTCTCCTGCATGGCTCCGGCCTTCACGGTCTTGAGGAACCCGTCGAAGGTGTTGTAACCCGATGCCGCCGAGGTGTCGCCCACCCACATCGTGGCGCGGATGCTTTCGGCGACGGCCTGTTTGAAGAGTGCTGTCTCGGCCTGTTCGAGTTCGGTGCCCGTCAGGTCGTCCATGTTGACGTCGGCGCGTGCGGCGATCTTTTCATAGACCAGCGAGAAATAGTCGGCGGCCGAAAATCCCAATTCGGCCTTCACGCGGCCCAGGCTGATGGTTTTCTGCAGCTTGGTCGCCGCGTTACCGCCCGTCCATCCGGCGGCGGAGTATTTCTGGAGGACGTTGCGCTGTCCGTCCCAGAGCTGGATGGTCGTGGGTACGGGCATGTTATAGAGTACCCGCACGCCCAGTTCGCGGGCGGAGTCGCCGCTCAGGATCGGACGGAAAAAGATGGTTTCGAGGTCGGAACCGGTGTACTGTTTTGCACTTTCTAAGAAACTCATGGCTGATTTGTTTTTGGTGTTGGGTTATGTCGTGTGTGAATGTCAGATGCCTTTGAAGCGTTTGACGTCTTCGGCGTAGGCGCGTTGGTTCGCCGTCCGCACCGTGTCGCCGTACGACGGGTCTTCGCGCGGTTTGGTGCAGGTGGGCGAGGCGTTCTGCTGCGCTTGCCGTATGGCCGTGGCCGAGCGGCGCAGCAACTCCTGCCGTTCTCCCGCGGTGAGCAGTACATTGCGGTCGGCGGGAAGCTCCTCGCGGCGGTTGAGCCCGATGCCTGCGAGCAGCCGCTCCCAGCCGCGGGCGATATTCCCTGCCAGCGAGGGTGCCGTGCGCTCCCCGTTGTCGGTCACCGTGTCGGCGAGCCCTGCTGCGACGGCCTCTTCGGGCGACAGCCAGCGGCCGTTGCCGTTGTTTTCGGCCATCAGCGCCTCGAACTCCCCGGCCGGGCGACCGGAACGGGCGGCATAGACCGCGGCGATGCGCGTGTCGGTCTGGCGGAGCAGGTCGAGTTTTCCCGCTATCTCTGCGGCGTTGCCTTCGGCGGCACAGATGGCCGTGTGGATCAGGTAGAGGGCGTTGGCCGAGATTTCGCGGCAGCCGGGCGATGCGGCCTGTGCGATGATCGTCGCCGCCGAGGCCGTGTAACCGTAACAGCGGGTGGTGATGTGCGCATCGAGCGAGCATAGTGCGTCGTGAATCAGGAGTGCGTCGTTGACGTCGCCGCCCGTCGAGCGGATGTCGACCACGATCTGCGGGGCGTCGATCCCGGCGATGCGCCGCACCGTGTCGCGGAACTTCTCGTAGGTCGCCACGCGCGCTTCGGGCCGGTCGAACTGCCACTCTTCGGGCACGCCGATCGTGCCCTCGATGTCGATTTGGCAGACGCCGGCGTTGTTGTCGATTTGAATTTCCGATTTCATGTTTCAGGATTTGTATGAGTTGTAATAGTAGCTGCGGATTTTTCGTAGGAGCAGCAGAACAGTTCGGCCGTGGCGTGCATGGCTTCGCACCGCGGCACGCCCTCTGCGCCCAGCCGTTCGATTTCGTTGCGTACGGCCCGCTGTTCGCAGACCCGCAGGTTGACCAGTCCCAGTTCGAACAGCCGTTCGACGGCCTGTTCCCCTTCCAGGCCGCCTATTGCGTCGAGCAACACTTCGGCGAGCCGTTTTTCGTGCCGTGTCATCATCCTTCGCTCAGGCGTGTGAAGGTGCATCTGGCCGATGCCGCCTGCGGGTCGTAGCTTTCGATGGCATGGAGCGTGGCGCGGATTTCCTCGCCCCCGGTGTCGAGCCGGAATACCGAACGCAGGTCGGGCATCCCGGTGCCGGGCGTGAAGAGGCTTTCGAATTCGTGCGGCGCGAGCCGCAGCGAGAGGGTGATGCGCTGGCAGGTGGCTTCCTGTGCTGCCTGGCGGTCGTAGCGATGGTGCAGGCCGCGGATGCCGTCGCGGTCTTCGAAACAGAGCGTGAAGCCCTCCGTCGCTGCGTCCCCCGCGAAATGGAACGCCGCGAGGATATTCCGCCTGCCCCGACGGAAATCCCCACCGCTCGCCGTCGGGCAGGGTGCATGCCGCGAAGCGTACGATGCGCGGCGTGAAGTTGGTGCCGTCCTCCTGTACGTCGTCGCGGTCTCCGACCTGCATGATTACGGCCGAAGAGGCGTCGGAGTAACCTCCGCGGTGCTGATCGTGGGGCAGAACAGCGGATTGGCCAGCGTCTTTCGCCCTCCTTGGCCGCACGGAGCCCGTCGTGACGCTCCATTGGCCGAAGGGGCTTTCAGCCTCGGCGTCGAAACGGGCCACGGCTCCGTCGCCCGCCAGATAGCGCCATGTGCGGCGTTCGTGGACTTCGGGGCGATGTCCGCCAGCACCACGGGCTGCGAGAAATCGCTCCTGTCACGCCAGTCGGCCGTGGTTCCGCTGCCGAAAAATTCGTCGGCGGGTTCGATGCGTACGGTCTTGGTCTCCTCCTCGGTGTGGAACCTCAGGTTGAAGAGGTGTTGCAGCGCTTCGAGCAGTGCCGACTGCCGGATTGGGTGCCGGGCGACGTCGGCGAAAGTGATTGCGGAGCCGTAACCCGGTGCCGACGAGAACCGCGGTCGGAGTGAACACTCCTTGTGGAGCGTGAGCGACATTCCCTCCTCTGCGCCGTAGAAATAAATCCGGTCGAAGAATTTGGGTGATGCGGGGGCGATGCGTTCCGGGGCGGTTCGTACCCGCAGCTCGACGGTCGTCCGTCCCGATTCGGTGACGTATCCGTCGTACAGCGCCCAGTCGCCCGCATAGCGTACCCAGCGGGTGCCGCTGCGGATGAGCAACACGGGGTCGGCGACGGTGCCCGAGGCCGGGGTCGTGACCTGTGCCGTGCGCGCCGAAAACTCCGTCCAGAGAGCCTCTGCCACTCCATCCTTCGTGTAGGCCAGGCGGTACTGCGCCCCGTCGGTGTGGTCGAACACGATAGCCAGGTAACGGTGCCCGGGGGAGATGTCCGGCCGGCGGTCTTCATATCGGTTCGCCAGCGTGAAGGGCATGTCGGCGCCCGTCCCGAGGTAAACCGAGTCGAATCCCCGGAGCCGCTCACGCGTCAGGATACGGTGGTCGGTGGTGTATTTCAGGTAGTATTCGAAGCCCGCACTCACTTCGGTCGTGGGGGTGAAGACGATGCGCCCCTTGTCGAACCCGAAGCAGTTGCCGTTGTTGCAAAGTTCGGGAATCGGCTCCCCGTCGGTGTCGAGCGTCTGCGGCGTGGCCGTTTCGACGATGTTGCCCACGGAGTTGAGCGCGGTATTCGGGTTGGCGGCCACGCGGCCCGAATAATCGGCCTTCGCCGTGGCGGACGACAGCCGCCGGGCGAAAAAGCCCATGCGGGCGGCAAGCGCCGCCGTGTCGCGCGACGGGTAGGCACCGCTCATGTAAAGCGAGCGGAACTCCGGACTGCCCGTGAAATTGCTTTCGATGCGGTAGCCGGCTTCTGCGAAGATCGTCTCGACGAGCGTCGCCACGTGCAGGAAGGGATGGTAGTCGTCCACCGAGAGGATCCTTTCGGCCGGCAGCAGATCCGACGGGCTGTTCTGTTGCGGGTATTCGTCGCGGCGGATCGGAAAAAACTTTACGGGCGAATCGTCCGTCCAGCTGTCCGAGACGGTCGACGGGAGCAGGCGCGCATGATAATCGATGCCCAGGGCGCCGAGCATCCGCCGGGCGGCATTTTTCGCCCAGCGGGCACCGCCTTCGCGGATTTCGATCCGGTACCCCTCGTCCGATGCGCTCAGCATCCGTACCGTCCCTTCAGCATGACGGAACCTTCGGCCGTAAGTTCCGCCGTGTGCGGCGCCGCGTTGAACCGTTCGGCGGTATGCGGATCGCGGGCGAATCCGGCGAGCGCGTCGTTTCGGGGCGTTGCGGGGATGGTCAGCGTCAGCGAACGGCCTTCGCGGGCGGCTTCGACGTCGGCGAGGGCCGCGGCGTCGTACCCCGGTACGGCGATCCGCTCCGTTCCGAGGTCGCACGGCTTTCCGTCGATATTCAGTTCCATGGCATGCGGGTTTTGCGCTTGGGGCGGATTTCGATTTCGAGACAGCTCACCGCTGCGTGGCGGTGTACGACGGCCGCCGGGGTCGTTACGTCGATGGGCGTATATCCCCGTCCTCCGCCAGCCATACTTCGGGCGAAGCCGTGATCTCGCCGAGGGCTTCGAGTACGGCCCGCGTCTCGTAAGCCGATACGAGCGTGGTCCGCCGTTCGGTGCGGGCCGCCGCCGTCAGGTGGCCGTCGGTCCCGTACGCCCGGTTCTTTACGGTCTCAGCCGTCACCGATTTCTCGATCGGAAAGGTGTAATGCTCGATGCTGCCCGCACTGCTGCGCCATGCGAGCCTGCGGCCGCCGGAGACGGCCGGGACTACCGTGTAGGAGACCGAGCCGCATTTTCCGGCGTCCACGGTCAGCGTTTCGGCGTCCGGAAAATCGCGGGTGTCGAGCCGGAAGACGAGCACTCCACCGCTTTTCGTGCGGTAGCTCTCGGCGGTTGCGGAGTCCCCGGCCTGCGCCGTGACCGTTATCGTGCAGGCTTCGTCGCAGAGCAGCGTCAGCTCGTCGCTTTCGCCCGGCGAGATCGTGCGGACGGAGGGCATGGCCGTCAGCAGGGCGGGGGCCGCGACGATGTTGCGGCGGGGCAGGAACGTGCGTTCCGGGAGACGGCTTTTCGCCGTTTGCCGGGGCCGTTTCTCCGGCCGGGGTCATGCCGGCCTCGACGACCGCCGCGATGCAGCGGCCCTCGGCGACGTGGAATCCGGTGCTCCCGGTCACGGGCGAGAAGCGGATGGCGCGGCGCAGGCAGGGCGCGGCGTCGAACGAGACCGACGCGCTTCCTGCGAAACGTCTTGCGCCGATCAGGTCTGCACTTCTGGTGTCGGTGATGCGCAGGTCGATCGTCCCGCCGCCGCGGCCGTGACCGTGTAGCGAAGCTCTCCGCCGAGCGGGGCGTACTGTTGCGGAATTTGTGTGAATGTCATTGGATCGTGTTTTGAGAGATGTCGTTACGGCGGAGACGCGCCCCGCCGCCTTTTGCGGCTTTCTCGTGTGCGGACAGTGCCGTGCCCTGAGCCGGGCCGGGGCGGTGTCGCCGCAAGAGGCGGGGCGCTCCGAATCAGAAGAAGGTTACGATGCGCGCGGCGGCGGTCTGCGAGATTTCGCCGTGCGGCGTGAGTGCGAAGCGCGGGGGCGGACCGAAAGCCCTTCGACGGCGAGAACCCGTTCGTCGAGCGAAAGCGCCGCGAAGATTTCGAGCAGCTGCTCCTCCATCCGGGCCAGCGCAGTGCGCGCTCCGCGGGGAGAGCCGTGCGCCGGAGCTTAACAGGTGGAGCGTCATGTTGTACGTCGCCCGGCCGTGGCCGCGTCCTTCGACGGCGTGCAGTTCGAGGGGCGCGAGCCATGCCGCCGGGTAGCTTCGCATGGTGTGGGCCATGCCGTCTTCGGGTCCCGTGTGGAAAGCGTAACCCTGCTGCGCCGCGAGCGCTTCCGCCGCACCTTCGAGATGGGTGCGATTCATTGTTGACAAGTGTTTGAAAGATTGTTGAAAAACGGTAATAACAATTCGTAAGGAGCTGACAAAGAATTTTGTCCCGTTGTTGATACCCCGTGCACGGTGCACCGTGCGGTGTGAATTGTGATGCAAATATACGACGGCGTATACCCCCTTGTCAAGAGGCGGAAGCACTTTTTCTAAAATTTGTGGAAAAACTCCCGAATTTTGATTACCTTTGCAACATCGAACCAACAGTTTTATACCCTTATGGATGATGGTCATAGTTCCACGTATAGCGGCCGTGTCGTATCTCAATACGATACCGTTCATCTATGGTATCGAGCACGAAGGTAACCTCCGTGCCGAACTGCTGTTGTCTCCGCCTTCCCTCTGTGCAAAGAATTTCGCCGAACACAAGGCCGACATCGCCTTGGTACCTGCCGCCGCCGTGCCGTCGCTCGCCGACGCCGAGATCGTCACCGAATACTGCATCGGCGCCGCCGGCCCCGTGCGGACGGTGGTGCTCCTGAGCAATGAGCCGATCGAAAAGGCGCGCCGCGTATTTCTCGATGCTCATTCGCTCACTTCGGTGCAACTGGCCGGCTACCTGCTGGCGAAGCACTGGAAAGTCACCCCCGAATACTATACGCTCGAAGATTATGCGCAGCTGGGGCACGCCCTGCCGGGCGACGCCTTTCTGCTGATCGGCGACAAGGTCTTCGACCACGAAGGACGTTTCGCATACTCGTACGACCTGGCCGCCGAGTGGAAAAAGGCCACGCGGCTGCCTTTTGCGTTCGCCGTCTGGGTCGCCCGCAAGGGTACCGCCCCCGACCTCACGGAGGGGTTGCAGCATGCGCTGACTTTCGGTATCGAGCACACCTACGA
>JBKSUH010000106.1:0-6658 GCA_047233565.1 Alistipes sp. | reverse complement strand
TGCTCATTCTGCTCCCGGGCGGTGTGCCGTTTTTTCAGCTGTGGCGACGCGCCAGCTCCGCTTCGAGGTTGGCGATCGAGCATCCGGTGGCTTCGAGCAGCACCAGCAGGTGGTATATCAGGTCGGAGGCTTCGTAGACCATCGCTTCGCGGTTGCCTGCCACGGCTTCGATCACGGTTTCCACAGCCTCTTCACCCACTTTCTGTGCGATCTTGTTCACGCCGCGGTCGAAGAGTTTGCTCGTGTAGGAGCCCTCGGGCATCTCGGCGTGTCGCCTTTGGATGACGCCCTGCAGATAGCGGATGAAGCCTTCCGGCCCGGCCGCGGCCCCGTCGAAGCAGCTCGCCGCTCCGGTGTGGCAGGTCGGGCCGTGGGGGATGGCACGTATGAGGAGCGTGTCGTTGTCGCAGTCGGCCGTGACCGATACGATGTCGAGGTAGTTGCCGCTCGTTTCGCCTTTTGTCCAGAGGCGGCGGCGCGTGCGGCTGTAAAAGGTGACGCGGCCTTCTGAAAGGCTCTTTTCGTAAGCCTCCCGGTTCATGTAGCCGAGCATCAGCACCTGCAGGGTGCGGTCGTCCTGTATGACGGCGGAATCAGCCCGTCGGCCTGTTTTGCGGAGTCGAGTTCCGCAAAGGGTTTTGCTTTGATTTTCATGGCGTTTATAATCTTACGTTGATATTTTGCCGGTGCAGTTCCCGTTTGAGCGCGGGAATCGGAATTTCGTTGTAGTGGAAGATGCTGGCCGCCAGCGCCGCGTCGGCCCTGCCGAGCGTCAGCACGTCGGCGATATGCCGCACCGAGCCAGCCCCGCCCGAAGCGATGACCGGAATGGGCAGCTCGGCCAGCCGTGCGAACGTTTCGCAGGGGTAGCCGTCGCGGGTGCCGTCGTGGTCCATCGACGTGAAGAGAATCTCGCCCGCGCCGCGCCGCCATACTTCGTGCGCCCATGCGAAGAGTTCGCGCTCGGTGAGCCGCTTGCCGCCGTGGGTCGTGACGCGCCATATGCCGTCGACCTTTTTGCGTCGATGGCCGCGACGACGAACTGCGAACCGTATTTCGACGCGATGGCGTCGATCAGCCCCGGATCGCGCACGGCGGCGCTGTTTACCGTGACCTTGTCGGCTCCCGCGTCGAGCAGCCGGCCTGCGTCCGCGACCGACGCGATGCCGCCTCCCACGGTGAACGGAATGTCGATGCGCGCCGCGATGCGCGATACCAGCCCGGTGAAGGTGCCGCGCCCCTCCTCCGTGGCGCTGATGTCGAGATACACCAGCTCGTCGGCCCCTTCGGCTGCGTATTTCGCGCCGAGTTCCACCGGTCGCCGACGTTTTTCAGCTCCGCGAAGTTGATCCCTTTGACCGTCTGCCCCTCGCGGATGTCGAGACAGGGAATTATGCGTTTTGCAAGCATCGCTTCAGTTCTTCGAGTGTGATACGTCCTTCGTAGAGGGCTTTGCCGACGATGACGCTGCGCAGGCCTGCGCCGTCGAGCGCCTCGATGTCGGCCAGCGAGCCGATGCCGCCGCTTACGGTGATCTCCACGCCGGGAAAATTGCCCTGAAGTGCGGCGTAAAACTCCGCCGATGCGCCACAGAGCATGCCGTCGCGGGCGATGTCGGTGCAGATTACCTGCGCGAGTCCCTGCGGCGCGAACTGCGCGATCAGCTCCTGAGCCGAAAGTTCGGACGCTTCCGTCCAGCCCTGAACGGCTGCTTTGCCGTCGCGGATGTCGGCGCCCAGGATCAGCTTCCCGCCGCCGAATTCGGCGAGCCATTCGGCGAACGATTCCGGTTCGCGCACGGCGATGCTGCCGCAGATGGCGCGGCTGGCGCCTGCGCCGAATACGCTGCGCAGTGCCCCGCGGCTTTTGATTCCGCCGCCGTACTGTACTTCGAGCGTGGTTTTCGTCGCCACGCGTTCCAGCACGGCGAGGTTGCGGGGCTCCGACGCCTTGGCGCCGTCGAGGTCGACCATGTGTAGCCGGCGGATGCCCGCCTCTTCGAAGCGTTGCGCCGCTTTCAGCGGGTCGCGGTAGTAGGTCGTCCGGCGGCCGTAGTCGCCCTGCGTCAGGCGCACGCAGGCGCCGCCGATGATGTCCGTTGCGGGTATGATTTCGATTTTCATGTCGTCAGAGTTTTAGGAAATTGCGTAGTATCCGCTCGCCCGCCCGCCCGCTCTTTTCGGGGTGGAACTGCGTGCCGAAGAAATTGCCGCGCCCCAGGGCGGCGCTGAAGATCCCTCCGTAGTCGGTTTGGGCGATCGTGGCGTCGCACGCCTGCGCCGCGAAGGAGTGGACATAGTAGAGGTAGGTGTCTTCGCCGAGGCCGTCGAAAAGCGGGCTGCGGAGCCTGCCGACGGTGTCCCAGCCTACGTGGGGAATCTTCAGCGGATTTTCCCCGCCTCTCAGCCGCACGACGTGCGCGGGGAAGATGCCCAGGCAGCGGGTGTCTCCCTCCTCGCTGTCCAGGCACATCAGCTGCATGCCGATGCAGATGCCCAGTACGGGTTGCGTCAGGGTGGGGATGAGCGCATCCAGTCCCCGTTCGCGGAGTTTGGCCATTGCCGACGAGGCTTCGCCCACGCCCGGGAGGAGCACCCTGTCCGCCTGCCGCAGCACCGCGGCGTCGGACGTGACCGTAAATTCGGCGCCGATGCGCCGCAGGGCATTGGCCACCGAACGCAGGTTGCCCGTATCGTAATCTACTATCGCCGTCATAATACTCCTTTGCTGCTGGGTATGTCGTATCCGAAGCCGGTGCGTGCCACGGCCATGCGCAGCGCACGCGCGAAAGCCTTGAAGATCGCCTCGGCCTTGTGGTGGTCGTTCCCGCCGCGCGCCGAAATCTGCAGGTTGCAGCGTGCCGCGCAGCAGAGCGAGTGGAAAAAGTGGCGGAACATCTCCGTCGGGACGTCCCCGACCCGCTCGCGGCGGAATTCGGCGTCCCATTCGAAGTCGATGCGCCCCCCGAAGTCGAGCAGTACCAGCGCCCGGCAGTCGTCCATCGGCAGTGCGAAGCCGTAGCGGCCGATGCCCGCCTTCGACCCCAGGGCGCGGTCGATGGCCTCGCCCAGCACGATCGCCACGTCTTCCATCGTGTGGTGCTCGTCGATGTCCAGGTCGCCGTGCGCCTCCACCGTGAGCGACACCCCGCCGTGGTGGGCGATCTGGGTCAGCATGTGATCCAGGAACCGCAGCCCGGTGGAAATCCCGTCGCCGGGGGCGGCCCCGCAGGTACCGAAGCCCCGGCCGTCGAGGTCTATGCGTACGGTGATCTGCGTTTCGCGCGTTTCGCGCGTCACGACGACCCGCCGTTCCCCGCGGCGGATGTATTCCGCGATCTCGGCCCACGAGTCCGTGATGAGCACGCATGCCTCTTCCGCGCCCGCTTCCCGCAGCATCCTGCGTCCTTCGGCGGCAGGCGCCAAAAGGATGCCCTTCGCCCCGAGGTTGCGCGCCAGCAGGATGTCGGTCGCCCGGTCGCCGACGACGTAGCTCGTCCCGAGGTCGTACGACCCGTCCGTGTAGCGGCCGAACATGCCCGTACGGGGTTTGCGCGTCGGGGCGCCGTCGCTTTCGAACGTGCGGTCGATCAGCATGTCGTCGAACGCACGCCTTCGCCGCCAGCGTGCGGAGCATCTTTCCTGCGGAACCAAATCCTCCTCAGGAAGGAGTCGGTTCCCAGTCCGTCCTGATTGGTGGCCATCACAGCTCGAAATCGAGTCCCGGAGGACTTAGGCCGAATGGCTCCGGGCACGAATTCCAGCTTGGCGAGGCTGTCCACCTGCATATCCACGGGCGGTCCGCGATCACGTGCCGTCGCGGTCTATGAACAGTGCTTTTGAGGCTTTTTTCATGGTCTGAAGTTTTTGACGGTTTCCAGCATGCGCCGTTTCGGGGGGTCCACGGTGATGCGCAGGCAGCCCGCATCCCGCGATCCGCGAACGGTTGCGGACGATGACCCCGGCGATCAGCGTCGCGTAATGCCGGTCGGATCGGGGTCTTCACCAGCAGGAAGTTGCCTTCGACGGGTAGACCGCTCGATGCAGCCGCATCCGCGAGCTGCCGCCAGCCGTCCGCGTTCTTCGCGGATTTGCGCGATCTGCGGGCGCATGTCCCGGCGAGACATCGGCCGCGGTCTGCTGGTGAGCGTATTGATATTGTGGGATACTTGACCTGCCGAACAGCCGGCGATCGGCTCCGACGCGAAAGCCAGTCCGAGCCGCAGCCCGCCATGCCCCACGCTTTGAGAGGGTTTGCAGGACGATCAGGTTGGGAACTCGCCGAGGCGGCAGGAATCCCGCCCTTCGGCAAGTCGATGTAGGCTTCGTCGGCACGACCACGCCGTCGAAGCGGCGCAGCAGCTTTCGATCTCCGGTCGGGGAATGCGTTGCCCGTGGGGTTGTTGGGCGAGCAGAGCCATATCAGCTTCGTGCGCTCGTCGGCTGCCGCCAGCAGCGCCCCGACCGGGAGCGAGTAGCCGGCTCCCAGCGGCACTTCGCGCATCTGCACGTCGTTCGTCGCAGCCGCCACGCGGTACATCCCGTAGGTCGGGGCGATCGACACGGCGTTGTCCAGCCCCGGCCGGCAGAAGATCCGGAATGCGAGGTCGATGGCCTCGTCGCTGCCGTTGCCGAGGAAGATCCGCCCGGCGTCCACGTCCTTCAGTTCTGCGATCAGGGCTTTCAGCGCCCGCTGGTGCGGGTCGGGGTAACGGTTCACGCCGTTGTCGTAGGGGCTTTCGTTGGCGTCGAGCCATACGTCGATCCCGCCGCCCGCATATTCGTCGCGGGCTGTGGAGTAGGGTTGCAGCGCCAGGATGTTGGGGCGCACCAACTGCGACAGCGGTTTCATAGTATCCCTCCTTTCATCCGGACGCGCACGGCGTTGGCGTGTGCGTCGAGCCCTTCGGCCTCGGCCATGGCCGTGATTGCGGGCGCCAGCGCGTCGAGCCCGTCGCGCGTCAGCTCCTGGAATGTGATCTTGCGCATGAAACTGTCGACGTTCACCCCGCTGCAGGCACGGGCCCAGCCGCCCGTGGGCAGCGTGTGATTGGTGCCCGAGGCGTAGTCCCCGGCGCTTTCGGGCGAGTAATTGCCGATGAAGACGCTGCCCGCGGCCGTGATCTTGGCGGCGATGCCCCATGCGTCGCGCATCGAGACGATCAGGTGCTCCGGGGCATAGGCGTTGGCGAACGCAATCTGCTTGTATTCCTCGTCGAACAATACGATCCGGCTGTTGGCCAGCGAATTGCGGATCGCCTCGCCGCGGCTGAGATACCGGATCTGCTCCTCGACGGCCCGGGTTACCTGCCGTGCGAAACGCTCCGTCCGGCAGACCAGGATGGCCTGGCTGTCGTCCCCGTGCTCGGCCTGCGACAGCAGATCGGCGGCGACGAATTCCGCCCGGGCGCTGTTGTCGGCCAGCACCATCACCTCCGAAGGGCCTGCCGGCAGGTCTACGGCCACCTCCGCGGCTCCCGCCAGCTGTTTTGCTTTGGTGACGTAGCGGTTGCCGGGGCCGAAAATCTTATCGACGCGCGGTATGCTCTCCGTTCCGTAAGCCATGGCAGCTACGGCCTGCGCCCCGCCGAGGGCGAAGACGCGGTCCACGCCGCAGAGGTCGGCCGCATAGAGAATTTCGGGTGCGATCCGCCCGTCGCGGCCGCACGGCGTGCAGAGTATGACCTCGCCGCACCCGGCGATCCGGGCGGGGAGGGCGAGCATCAGCACCGTCGAGAAGAGCGGGGCATTGCCGCCCGGGACGTAGAGCCCCACGCGGCCGATGGCTACGGCACGCTGCACGCACCGCACGCCGGGCATCACTTCGATGTCGACCTGCGGCGGGAGCTGTGCCCTGTGGAAGGCTTCGATATTGGACTTGGCGATCGCCAGCGCCGTCTTGAGCCGTTGCGGCACGGCTTTGGCCGCTTCGGTGCGCTGTCTGCGGGAAACCTCGAACCTCTCGGGGACGTAACCTTCGATGCGGGCCACGAGGTCGCGCAGCGCCTTGTCGCCGCCCGTGCGCACCTGTGAGAGGATGGCGGCGACCCGTTCCGTGATTTCGCCCTCCTGTCGCGTGCAGCGGGCCGTGAGGGCCGGCCATTCACGGCGCGGGGATTTACATAGATTTTCGGCATTTCCATTTTTCGGGTCGTATTTAGGGGTCAGCGGATCATGTTTTCGAGCGTCAGCACCAGTATGCCCTCTGCACCGAGGGCCTTGAGCCGTTCGATACGTTCCCACAACTGCGATTCGCAGATCACGGCGTGTATCGAACACCATCCCTCCTGCGCCAGCGGCAGGATCGTGGGGCTGCGCATGCCGGGCAGGATGACGATTGCTTCCTGGAGTTTCTCCGCCGGGAGGTTCATCAGCACGTATTTCATGCCCCGGCTTTCGAGGATGGAGTTGAAGCGGAAGGTGAGCTGTGCCGTTTCACGGCGCTTCGCCTCGTCCATTTCCGGGTTGGCGATCAGCACCACTTCGGAATAAAAGACCTTCTCGACTTCGACCAGCCCGTTCGAGATGAGCGTGCCGCCCGACGATACGATGTCGAAGATCGCGTCGGACATCCCGACCGCCGGGGCGATCTCCACCGAGCCCTCGATGGTGTGTATTTCGGCGTCGATGCCCTTTTCGGCGAAGAACCGCGTGAGGAT
>JBKSUH010000105.1:0-6703 GCA_047233565.1 Alistipes sp. | reverse complement strand
AGAGGCTCGGGAGGTTATGCCCGGTTTCGTTCATCACCTCCACGACCCGGTCGAAGCTCACCATGTGCGAGCCGTCGGAGAGCGTGGCGTAGGCGTTGGCATCGAAAGCCCGGGCTGCCGCAATCGCATTGCGTTCGATGCAGGGCACCTGCACCAATCCGCATACGGGGTCGCAGGTGAGCCCCAGGTGGTGTTCGAGCCCCATCTCCGCGGCGTATTCGATCTGCGAAGGGGTGCCGCCGAAAAGCTGGCATGCCGCGGCGGCGGCCATGGCACATGCCACGCCGACCTCGCCCTGGCAGCCGACCTCGGCGCCGGAGATCGAAGCGTTGGTTTTGGCCACGTTGCCGAACAGTCCCGCCGTAGCCAGGGCGCGCAGGATGCGGATGCGCAGGAAATCGCGCGAATTGGCCAGGTGGTAGAGCACTGCCGGAACCACGCCGCACGACCCGCATGTGGGGGCGGTTACGACGATGCCGCCGGATGCATTCTCTTCGGAGGTCGCCAGGGCGTAGGCGTAGATTTGGGCGCGGGATTTCAGCGAGTCGGTGTAGCTCTTCGACTTGACCCAGTAGGTGCTCGCCTTGCGGGCGACCTTGAGCCCTCCCGGCAGTACGCCGTCGTTGTTCAGGCCGCGCTGGATCGTTTCGCACATCACCGTCCATATCCGGTCGAGGTAATCCCATATTTCGGGGCCTTCGCAGTCGTTGACATATTCCCAATAGGTTTTTCCTTCGCGGTAGCACCAGTCCTTGATCTCCGAGATCGTCGTCAGCGGATAGATGCTGGCGGGTATCTCCAGGCGCGAACTCTCGTTCGCCAGGGCACCCCCTCCGATGCTGTATATCGTCCATCTGTCGACAACCTTGCCGGCTTTCAGCCCCTCGAACAACATGCCGTTGGGATGGAAGGGCAGCACGACCTTCGGCTCCCAGACGATCTGGGTCGGGGCGATGGGCTCCAGCACCGAAAGGATCGCCATGTCGGTGAGGTGTCCCTTGCCCGTGGCGGCAAGCGATCCGTAGAGTGTCACACGGTATGAATCGACGTCGCGACTACGTTCGGCAAAACGTTCGGCAGCCTTTTTTGGCCCCATCGTGTGGCTGCTCGACGGGCCGTTGCCGATCTTATATAATTCTTTGAGTGACTCCATAAACTGGCTTTATATGTGAGGCAAAGATAATGTAAATTGTCGGATGTTCCCTTTCCCGGCCGGAGATTTAAGCCGCTCCCGTCCGGGCGGAACGAAAAAAGGAAAAGGCCGGAACCTTTCCCTTTTCGTAGCCTCACCGCGACTCGAACGCGAATTTAGGGTTTAGGAAACCCTCGTTCTATCCCTTGAACTATGAGGCCGGATAAAAATTGCGGCGCACTTTTCTGCAAAGCGCAGCGCAAATATAATAATTTTTCCCGGTTTTAGAAACTGAACCCTACGCCGATCGAAAATGTGTGGGCACGGGCGGTGTAATTACCCGAAAAATCGGTGACCGGATTGGTGAGCTGGCTTTCGGGAACGCCTGCTGCCGCCAGTTTTTCGTTCACGATGCCCAGCACCGAATTGGTGTAGGGATAGGAGCCCGTACGTTCGGGATCGGCCGAATTGACATAGCCGTAGGCGATGTCGATGTTCATCCATTTGATCGGGCGGAAGGTGACGCCGGCCGTATAGGCGAGCTTGGTCATCGACGGGGTTTCGGGATTGAGGTAGTCGCTGCGCACGGGGCTTTCATCCACGTACATACCCATACGGGCGGTCAGCCAGTCGAGTGCGTGGTACTGGCCGCCGAAACGGAACGCCAGCGTGTTGGAGTATTTTTTATCGCTGACCGGGATGTTCAGTACGGGGGTGTTGCTGCTCGGTTCGAGAATCTTGACGTCGAGTTTGTCGTAGGCACTCCAGAGCACATATTGCAGGTCGACGGCGAACTCCCATTTCGGAACGGGACGGAAGCTGACACCCCACGTCAGCGATGCCGGCAGGGGCAGCTCGGTCTTCACGACGGCCGACGTGAGCTTGGCGGGGTCGAGACCCAACTGGGGCAGGAGCTGTCCGATGACCTGGGCGATTTGGGTATTGTCGATCATACGCAGGTCGATCGAACCCGAATCCACCTTCATTTTGAGTTTCGAACGGTAGGTAAAGCCCAGCGACCACTGTTCGTTGATGTCCCACATCACACCGAGGTTTACTCCGACGGCCATTTTGGCTTTGCCTTCGAGCCCCAGCGATATCAGGTTTTTGTCCCCGGCCATTTCGAAGAGGTCGGGCATTTGCGGGTTGAGCATTTGCAATGCGCCCATGAGCGCTTTGTTCTGCGGATTGTCGGCGCCGATAGGCAGCAGCGAGCGCGAAAGGTCGAACTTGCCCCAGGTCATCATCAGACCGCCGCCGATGGAGAGGTGTTCGCAGAGTTTGAACGAGACGGTCGGCTGGACGTTGTATGCCTTGAGATTGATCGACTGCACGAGCTGCGCTCCCGGCCAGTTGTTGCCCCAGTCCATCGAGGAGCCGAACGGCGTGTTGAAGGCCAGACCGACCGACATCCAGTCGAGGGTTTGTAGTTGAAGTAGGCGTAAAGCGGAGTGGCTATGCTGTTGTCCGAGGTGTAGTGCTGCGGCTTGGTCTTGCCCGTATAGTCGGGGAGCGATGTATAGGTGGCCTTCGAAGCGATGCCGGTGATGCCGACCGAGATGTCGAATCGGGTGTCCTGAAACGAGGCGGCGGCGGGGTTGAACCAGATCGACTCGGAGTTAAGCTTCATGGCCGTACCCACGTGTCCCATACCGTTCTGCTTCGAAGAGAGGTTGTTCACTTGATATCCTTCGGCGTATGCTCCCGAAGTGACGGCAGCGGTGGCCAGAAGAAGGAAAAGTTTTTTCATAACGTATTGGTTTGGTTTGTACTATACGCCTGTTGCGGCGTGTAAAAATCGAGGGCAAAAGTAGGAAAACTATCTCTGCCGCCCAAATTTTTTGGTCTAAAATTCCTGAAAATTGACCTATATGGTATAGGATTGGCCGAAACGCCGGGTGGGGCCGGACTCTCCGGCTTCCAAAAAAAAGTGCGGCATTATCCGTGCCGCACTGCGTGTCCGAGATTGCCGGTCGGGCTATTTCCGGTTGTTATATGCCTCGAGCGCCTTGCCCAGTACGACCAACGCCCGTTCGAGGTCTTCCTTCTTGAGTACGTAGGCGATGCGGACTTCGTTGCGGCCGCACGCCGGATCGGAGTAGAAGCCCGATGCGGGGGCGAGCATAACGGTTTCGCCTTCGTAGTCGAAGTCGGAGAGACACCATGCGCAGAAATCGTCGCTGTCCTCTACCGGCAGCCGCGCCACGGTATAGAAGGCGCCCATCGGGATCGGCGAGTATACGCCCGGTAGGCGGTTTAGCCCGTCGATCAGGCATTTGCGCCGTTCGATATACTCCTCGTAGACTTCGGTGCTGTACGATCGCGGCGCGTCGATCGAAGCCTCGGCGACGATCTGTCCGATCAGCGGGGGCGAGAGGCGCGCCTGGCAGAATTTCATCACGGCGTTACGCAGCGTCCGGTTCTTGGTGATGAGCGCGCCGATGCGGATGCCGCATTCGGAGTAGCGTTTCGACACCGAGTCGATCAGCACGACGTTCTGTTCGACGCCTTCGAGGTGGCAGGCCGAAATATAGGGCGATCCCGTATAGATGAATTCGCGGTAAACTTCGTCGGAGAAGAGGAAAGATCGTATTTCTTCACCAGATCGCGGATGCGCTCCATCTCTTTGCGGGTGTAGAGATAACCCGTGGGGTTGTTGGGGTTGCAGATCAGGATGCCGCGCGTGCGCTCGTTGATCAGTTTCGAACTCCGCGACGTCGGGCAGTGCGAATCCCTGCTCGATCGACGATACCACGGGGCGTATCACGGCCCCTGCGGAGATGGCGAAGGCCATGTAATTGGCGTAGGCCGGCTCGGGGACGATGATCTCGTCGCCGGGGTTGAGGCACGACATGAAGGCGAACAACACGGCCTCGGAACCGCCCGTCGTGACGATGATGTCGTCGGGCGAGAGCTTGATCTGGAACTGTTCGTAGTAACCTACCAGTTTCTCGCGCAGCGAGCGATATCCGTCGCTGGGGCTGTATTCGAGCACCGTACGGTCGATCTTTTTCAGGGCGTCGAGCCCGGTCGGCGGCGACGGCAGGTCGGGCTGGCCGATGGTCAGGTGGTAGATTCTGATTCCCCGCGACCGGGCGGCTTCCGCCAGCGGAACGAGTTTGCGTATCGGAGATGCCGGCATCAGCTCGGCGCGTTGTGAGATTTCTGGCATGTGTGAAAAAAGTTAAAAAACGCAGTGGAAATTACTCGACCTCGGCCGTGGGGCGGAACTTGATGGCCTTGCGCGGCGGGATCTTCACCGGGGCGCCCGTGCGCGGATTGCGGCCCATACGTGCGGGTTTCTGCTGCACGCTGAATGTCCCGAGCCCGGTGAGGGTAAGGCGCTCACCCTGCCGGAGACTGTGTACGGTCACCCGGATGATGGCATCGACCGCTTTGCGCGCGTCGACTTTCGAGATGTTAGCGTCGAGGGCTACCGCCTCGACCAGCTGCGATTTGTTCATGTTCTATAATGTGTGAAAAGTTGCGACCTTACCTAACTTGTTGACAAAGATATGCAATTTTCCTAAAAGTCAAAAATTATAGTGCGGAATTGGAACTTTGCCGCCCTCCGTCGGGAATAAACGGGATAAAGATTTGGCAGAATGGAAAATCCGTGCTACTTTTGTCCCCGGAAAGATGGCAGAGTGGTCGATTGCGGCGGTCTTGAAAACCGTTGAGCTGCGAGGCTCGGGGGTTCGAATCCCTCTCTTTCCGCCAAAGTACTACGAATCGACAGTAAGAGGGGCTATTCAGCAGCCCCTCTTATCTTTTGGTTGTGATTGTCACCCGTTTTTGGATGCAGCTATCGCTCGCTCAGCTCCTTATAGCGTTCCAGCCGCAGTTCGCAGTAGTTTTCGATTATTTCGGCCGCCTTTTGAACACGATCCATGTGCATCTCCAACCCTGCGGAGCCATGTAAAACTCGGCGCTGTAAGGTGTTTTCATCAGTATTTGTTTCAGACACGGCAGCGTAAAGATGTTTTCAATATGGTTGTCGTCGAATACCAGCATTAGCTTCGTTGAAAGTGTCCGCATCCGGTCGTGCATCACCACCGGATCGTGGATGTCGAACTCCATCCCGTGATAGACATAGTAGAGCGTGTGGTAGAAATAGACGATCGCCTGCGCCGAGAACTGTGCCGCCAGCCGCACGTTGCGGCCCCCGGCAAACGCATCCTGCGCCTGTTCGAGCAGGTCGTTGCCGAGCGTGCGGAACGTGTCGAAATGGAATTTGGCGTCGGCATAGGCTTTGGCAAAGTCAATCGGGTGCTTCGGGCGGCGAAACCGATAGTGGTCGCTGCAATGCAATAGTTCGCCCTCGGCATGGGCAAAGTAGAGGAACGGCGTCCATGCGATTCGACATAGTTCAGCGGCAGGATATAGAGATTGATGTAGGTGACCTTCCGGTAGCGGTACGGCATCCTGTACCGCAGGATGCGTTTTGCCCGAATCCAGTCGTATTCCGGCGTTTCGCGCACGACCATCAGCAGGTCGTAGGCCACGGCATCGCTGTGGGGCGTGCCGCCGGCCAGCTTTCCGAAAAGCAGGACGTATTCCGGGTCGAAATAGCCGTCCGTCAGGTGGCGGATCATCTGCGCCGCTTCGTTGGGGTCGTAGAGCAGTTCGTCGGGGCGCCCGGGTTGCGGTTGCGGTTGCGGTGCGGGTTGCGCGGCAGATTGCGCGGCGGGCTGTGCCGGTTCCATGGCGGGAGCGACGATCTGTTCGATGTCCGGCTGTTGCGCGGCCCGCGTGGTTTGGGGGACTATGGGTTGCACAGGCTGTTCCTGCGCGGGGTTTTGATTCGGTTCCATTTTGTTTGATTTTAAGATTGCAGACGAAGCCTGCGGGGTTTGAAAACATGCGCAGCGTGTTTGCAGACCTCCGCCGGGGGAGGCTTCGGCCTGCCGCTGCCTGTGGCAGCGGATACGATGGGCATAAAAAGGGCTGTCCTTATCGTGCAACGGGGCACAACAAAGAGAATAAAGGTTTGGTTAGCAGTCGTTTGCTAATCGGGCGGGTGGAAATGGAGACGGATCGGGAGGTTGCACGGCGGAAACCGCTTGCGGCTGGCCTTGCGGCGTGTCTGTACCGGGGTACGGACGGAAGATAGTGTTCGCATAATACAAAAAAAAGTGTGCGCAGCTGCGAACACTATCTTCACCTTTTTACGGGCTCAATACAGGTGCCGTTCGCGGGATTGCTCCCCAACGGCTCTGCGCATACTTTTTTCGTGGTTTCCCGTATTGAGAATCCAGTGAAAAGGTTTTTTGAAAATAATGTTCGCAGGAGCAAAGATATAAAAAAAATGATAAATCGTAAAATGTAAATAACTTCTTGCATTTTAGATTGATGGAATATTAGATTTTATATATTTTTGTCAAAAGATTTTCTAATGGCTAATTCTCATAAAATATCCGGTTCTGCATTAATAGCCCTCAAAGAGGCATTAACTAATATTTATTGGATAAAAAACGATCTTAAAATGTTTGTTAATCATACAATCAATAATAAATCGTTTGTATCTACTTTAGACATGACCAATTATAATCGAGAAAGAGCAAATGACAG
>JBKSUH010000104.1:0-6740 GCA_047233565.1 Alistipes sp. | reverse complement strand
TCTCGATCTGGTCGCCACTGTTGATCTGCGTGGTGATCGGTTCGAGCTTGTGGTTGATCTTGGCGCTGATGGCGCTGTTTCCGATCTTCGAGTGGATGTCGTATGCGAAATCGAGCGCCGTGGCGCCGAACGGCATTTTCCGGGCCTCTCCCTTGGGTGTAAACACCACTATTTCCGAGGTATACAGCGATAACTTGAAGTTGTCCAGGAAGTCTACCGCGTTCTCCGTCGGGCTGTTCAGTGCCGAGCGGATCTGTTTGAGCCACTTGTCGAATTCGTCCTCGTCCTGCGAGATGGTCGCATGCTTGTATTTCCAGTGCGCGGCGAATCCCCTTTCGGCGATGTCCTCCATGCGCTGGGTGCGGATCTGTACCTCGACCCATACGCCGTCGGGCCCCATCACGGTCGAATGCAGCGCCTCGTAGCCGTTGGCCTTGGGCATCGAGATCCAGTCGCGCAGCCGGTCGGGTTTCGGGGTGTAGATGTCCGTGATGGTGGAGTATACCTGCCAGCATTGGGTCTTTTCCGAGGGGAACGGCAGCGGCTTGAACACGATGCGGATGGCAAACAGGTCGTATATCTCCTCGAAGGGGATCTGTTTGCGCTGCATCTTGCTCCATATCGAGTAGACGCTCTTTACCCGCCCCGAGATTTCGTAGTTGATGTTGTCGCGGTTGAGCCCCGCGATGATCGGGGCGTTGAACTTGCTGATGAACTCCTGGCGCGACGCCTCGGTTTCATTGAGTTTCTGTGTGATCTCGGCGTATTGCTGCGGGAACCGGTACTTCATGCAGAGGTCTTCCAGTTCGCTTTTGATCGAATAAAGCCCCAGCCGGTAGGCCAGCGGTGCGAAGAGGTAGATGGTTTCGCCCGTGATCTTAATCTGCTTGTTCATCGGCATCGACCCCAGCGTGCGCATGTTGTGCAGGCGGTCGGCGATCTTGATGAGGATGACCCGCACGTCGTCCGAGAGGGTCAGCAACACCTTGCGGAAATATTCGGCCTGTTCCGAGGTTTCGGCGTTGAACACGCCCGACATCTTGGTCAGCCCGTCGACCATCGAGGCGATTTTCGGCCCGAAGATGCGTTCCATGTCTTCCACGGTGTATTCCGTGTCCTCCACGACGTCGTGCAGTAATGCCGCCACGACCGATTTCACGCCCAGTCCGATCTCCTCGATGACGATCTTGGCTACTGCAATAGGATGCAGGAGGTATGGCTCGCCGGAGCGGCGCCTTACCCCCTGATGTGCCTCCTTGGCCAGGAAAAATGCCCTTTTTATGAAATTCCAGTCCTCGTCGTTCTTACATATCTTGGTGCACGAGAGGAGCAGATCGTCCCACTTTTCCTTGATTATAACTTCATCCTCGGCAGTATAATCCATAAATACCTATTTTTCTTTGGGCGCCTTCATGGCCTCGCGTACCTTGGCCTCGATTTCGTTGCGGAGCCCGTCGTCGTTTTTCAGCAGCTCCTTCACGGCGTCGCGTCCCTGGCCGATCTTGCGGTCGCCGTACGAGAACCACGAGCCGGCTTTCTTGACCACGCCGTAGTCGACGCCCAGGTCGACGATCTCGCCGATCTTCGAGATGCCCTCGCCGAACATGATGTCGAATTCCGCACGTTTGAACGGGGGTGCCACCTTGTTCTTCACGACCTTCACCTTCGTGCGTGTTCCGAGCTGCTCCTCGCCGTCCTTGATGACCGACATGCGGCGGATGTCAATGCGCACGCTGGCGTAGAACTTCAGGGCGTTGCCGCCCGTGGTGGTTCGGGGTTGCCGTAGACCACGCCGATCTTGTCGCGCAGCTGGTTGATGAAGATGCAGACCGTCTTGGTCTTGGAGATGCTCGACGTCAGCTTGCGCAGCGCCTGCGACATCAGGCGGGCCTGCAGGCCCATCTTCGAGTCGCCCATCTCGCCTTCGATCTCGGCCTTGGGAGTCAGCGCCGCCACCGAGTCGATGACGATGATGTCGATGGCGCTCGAACGGATCAGCGAGTCTGCGATCTCAATGCCTGCTCGCCGTTGTCGGGCTGCGAGATCAGCAGGTTGTCACGTCCACGCCCAATTTCTGGGCGTAGAAACTGTCGAAGCATGCTCCGCGTCGATGAACGCCGCGATGCCGCCCGCCTTCTGCGCTTCGGCGATGGCGTGGATGGCCAGCGTCGTCTTGCCCGACGATTCGGGACCGTAGATCTCCACGACGCGGCCTTTGGGGTATCCGCCTACTCCGAGGGCTATGTCGAGCGTGATCGAACCCGTCGGAATTACCGGTACGTCGCTGACTTCCTGCGAGTTCATACGCATGATCGACCCTTTGCCGAAGTCTTTTCTATTTTTCCATCACTGCGTTGAGCACTTTGAGCTTATCCGCATTTACTGTACTTTTTCTGCCATTGTCTTTGTCTGTTATTTTTCTTTTTTATCTTTTCTGCTGCCTCATTCTGTCGAGGGCTTTTAGGTTGTCGGGCCGCTTGTCGGCTCGTGAGTCGCGCCAGCGGAACCGCAGGGTCGGGCGTCCAGCGCACGGTCGGATACGGACTCCAGTTGTCGGCCGAGGTGTTGCCGACGCTCATCCGCCACAGGCCGACCTCCTTGCTCAGGTCGCGTTTGGGAACCATCGGCACGGCGGTGGCCGCGGCTTTCTCCGCGCGGGTCTGCATTGCCGCCGCAGCTTCCGCCGGGCGCGCAGGAGCGGGTTTACCTCTTCGCGCAGCCATGGGAGCTGAGCGGTTCCAATTCTTTGAACAACAGTGTCTGAGCGGCGGCGCGGGCCTTGAACGACAACTCGTCCGGAGTGTCGTACAGGGCCGGCCGGATATTCCTGAGCATACGGCTGCAAGGTGCCGGAAAGACAGCCTGCGACGAGTAATATGCTCCCAACCGCTTCATCGCCCTATTTGTATGCGTCCAGAATCTGCTGATAGTGGTTCTTGGTGTCTACCTTCGTGAAAACCTGTTCGATGCGTCCTTCGGCGTCGATGACGAACGTCGTGCGCAGTACGCCCATGTACTTGCGGCCGTACATCGATTTCGGCCCACACGCCGTACGCTTCGCATACGCTGTGGTCGGTGTCGGCCAGCAGCGTGAAATTCAGGTCGTGCTTCGCGCAGAAATTCCGGTGCGACTTCTCGCTGTCGGGGCTTACGCCGACGATCCGGAATCCCTCCTCGTCAGTTCCGCCTTGCCGTCGCGCAGGCTCTGCGCTTCGAGCGTGCAGCCCGACGTATTGTCCTTGGGGTAGAAATAAAGTATCGTGCGCTGTCCTTTCAGGTCGGCAAGCGTCAGTGTCTCACCGTCTTGGGTCGTGGACTTGAAATCGGGGCCATATCCCCGCCTGAAGCTGTGTCATGTGTTTTCGAAAAAGGGTTTATTTTTCAAAGATAGAAATTTTTCACGGATTTTCCATATTTCCGCGCCGACTTTTTGCGCGCTAATCCCACATGTAAGTCACCTCTATCTGCTCGTTGAACTCCTCCTGCGTGGTGTTGAGTTTCTTGAGGCAGGCGGGGCACCGGATGGCCGTTTCGGTCTCGACGTATTCGCCGCAACCCACGCACATCGGCAGAACGCCGTAACCCGGCTGCATGTAGTGCTCGAACTGCGCTCCGCAGTGGCGGCACCTGATTTTGTAAGCTGTTCCCATAATCGTTTTTCTTTGGTTCACGTTGCAAAGGAACGGCCTTTGTGTGACAGGTTGTGACACGAAATAAAAACGTGCGTTTTTATTCAAAACACACGTTTCACTGTTTCTGCTGTCAATGGTCGTGTTCGGCTTCCATGGACTCCTGCTGGGTTTGTGTATCGTGCCGTGGGGATGCTCCGCGGAGGCGTAAATCGAATAGATCTTCAGCGGTTTGTCGCCCTTGTTGACGATGTTGTGCCATTTGCCGGCCGGGACGAAGATTGCATAGTCGTCCTTGACCTCTTTCACGAAGTCGAGTTTGTCCGCGCTGTCGCCCATCATCACCTGCGCCGTACCCTCCTCCACGCGCAGGAATTGGTCGATGCCGTTGTGCAGCTCCAGCCCGACGTCGCCGCCGACGGGAATCGCCATGACGGTGACCTGCAGGTTGCCGCCCGTCAGAGTACGGTGCGGAAATTCTCGTTGGCAAGCGTGTAGCTTTCGATGTCGAGCACGGTCGGCTCGGCTCCGTAGTCCTTGAATACGATCGTTTCCGCGGTTGTCAGCTGCTTCCCGCCGTTTCCGCCGCCGGCGTCTGCCGGCAGCAGGACCTGCGGCAAGTGCCATGCACAATGCTCCCGTCAATATACTGCCTGTTTTCATAGGTGTTGGTATTTTAGTATTCGTGCAAGAGCAAATGTAGCGAAAAAACGCGGCTCAGGAAATATTCGCTCTGATATAATTGTGTATATATGTGGTAAGTTCGGGCGAGTCGACGATGCGGATGTCGTCCAGCAGCCCGACGGCGAAGCGTCCCACGCCGGCAAACCCGGCGACCTGGGTGTCGAGCAGCCATCTTCCCCGCCCCAGCGGCCGGACGTCGCGTTCGGCCAGCGGGTACTCCTCGCATAACAGGTTGTAGGCCAGCAGCCCCAGCTCCAGCCGCACCCGGTGGCGTGCGCCACCGTGCATGCGGAAGACGTCGATGAACCCTTCGCGGTGCTCCGCCCCGTGTTCCCAGGCCTCTGCGGTAAGCTCCACTGACCCGATGCGCGAGGTTTTGAAGAGCTTGCATGCCCCGGCCTCCGGATCGTAGCACCACACCTGCACGTAGTTGGTCGTGAAGGCGAAGGGCTCCACGCGGCGGTCGCGGACTTCCCCGCCGTGCGGCGACTGGTAGCTGTGCAGTATGGCCTGCCGTTGCCGGTCGATGGCCTCGATCAGCGTCCGGATGTTCGGGGCGTTCTTGCCGCGCACGACCGTGTCGGCCAGCGTCTTGTTGTCGTAGACCGAGTAGAGTTTGCGCTTGAGGTTCTGTTTGAGCATGTTCGTGTCGTCGATGTTCTCGATGGCGCTTTTGAGTATCACCGCCTCCTCCTCGGTGAAGTGGACTAGCTGCGAGATGTCGCGGAAATGGGGCGACTCCTTGTCGAGACGGATGCAGTTGCCGCTCTTCTTGATGACGAATCCCGCTTCGCGGAAGGTGTCGATGAGCGGTAAACCGTCCGGCGCGACATCTGCAGCCGCTCGGCCAGTTGGTCGATGTCGTATGTGGTGTTTGCCGTCAGCAGTTTCATCAGCCGCAGCAGGCGTTCGAGTTTGGATTGGTCCATGATGAGTTATTGTCCGTATTTTTCGAGGTATTCGCAAAGCGTTGCGTATAATTCGTCCCGCCTGCAATGGATGGAGGAGGGTGAAATGTTGATCGCCGAACCCGTGAGCCGTTCGTCGAGCCTTCTCAGCCATAGGCGAAGCCTGTTGTGGCTCTGCACGGCCGGCTTTTGCGGTTCGGAGGTGATGACTGCGATAAAGGGTTGTCCGTTGATGTCTGCTTCACGGAAGGATCGGATTTCGTTCCATTTCAGCGCGTACTCTCTGCCGTTCGGTTGGCGGACCGTGAGTTTTTCGGGTGTGAGTGTCAGCGCTTCGCTGTTGCGTGCCAACCGTCGGAGGACGAGCAGTCCGGCAGCGAAACAGCCTCCGAAAAGAGTATGCCGGCATAGCCAACGATCCTTACGGGCAGGTTGCCGGGATGCAGGCGGATGAGCAGCAAGCCGGCCGCTCCGAATGCAGGGGCGCCTATAAGTATCAGGGCCGCCGTCCGGAGCATTTGAAGTGATAGACTTTTCTCATGCCGCAAAGATATAAAAAGCCGTGACATATCCTGTCACGGCCCTCTGTTTGGGTGTTACGGTATGTGCTGCACTATTGTGCGAGTACTTTCTTTTCGATCTCCTCGACCTGTCGGCGGAACGCCTTGTCGGTCTCGATCAGGTTCGATACGGCCTTGCACGAGTGGAGCACCGTGGCGTGGTTGCGGCCTCCGATGGCGGCCCCGATGGTCGTGAGCGGTGCCTTGGTGTGCTGTTTGGCGAGGTACATGGCGATCTGCCGTGCCTGGGCGATCTCGCGCGTCCGCTCCGTGGAGTTGAAGCGAGCGAAATCGAGGTTCAAGTATTCGCACACCACTTCGATGATGTGGTCGAGCGTGATCTCCTTCTGGTAGAGCTGCACGTAGACCTTCAGGATCTCCTTGGCCAGCGACGTGGTGATCTTGCGCCCGAGGAACGAGGCGTTGGCCACCAGCGACGAGAGCGCTCCCTCGATCTCACGCACGTTGGCCGAGATGTTGTCCGCCAGGTAGGCCACCACGTCGTCCGAAATCTGCGCCCCGAACTTCTGCGCCTTTACGCGGATGATCTTGAGCTTCGTGTCGTAGTCGGGCGTGTTGAGCTGTGCCGACAATCCCCACTTGAAGCGCGTCAGCAGGCGCTGTTCGATGTCTTTCAGCTCCACGGGCGGCTTGTCCGAGGTGAGAATCAGCTGTTTGCCCGCCAGCTGTAGGTGGTTGAAGATGTTGAAGAACGCATTCTGCGTGCCCGTCTTCCCGGTCAGTTCCTGGATGTCGTCGATGATCAGTACGTCGATCATCTGGTAGAAATGGATGAAATCGGGGATTTCGCCGTTCTTGTACGCGGTCTGGAACTGCGCCTGGAATTTGTTCATCGAGACATACAGCACCTGCAACTCGGGATGGCGCTGGCGTACCTCGTGGCCGATGGCCTGTACGATGTGCGTCTTGCCCAGTCCCGAGTCCCCATATATATATAG
>JBKSUH010000103.1:0-6758 GCA_047233565.1 Alistipes sp. | reverse complement strand
AGTAAAATTCGAGGTCTTCCATCGCCTTGCCCTTCTTGCGCATGCCTGCCGTGTCCACAAGGTAGAAGTCCATCCCGAATTTGTTGTAGCGGGTGTGGATCGAGTCGCGTGTGGTGCCGGCGATCGAGGTCACGATATTGCGTTCTTCGCCCAGCAGGGCGTTGGTCATCGACGATTTGCCGACGTTGGGACGGCCCACGATGGTGATGTGCGGCAGGTTCTCCTCCTCTTCGACCAGGGTCTCGGCGGGCAGCGCCGCGAGGATGGCATCCATCAGGTCGCCCGTGCCGCTGCCGCTCATCGAACTGATGCAGAACGGATCGCCCAAACCGAGGGCGTAGAACTCGTGCGAGGAGTAGATCTGGTCGTTGTTGTCCACTTTGTTGCAGACGAGGATCACCTTTTTCGAGGTGCGGCGCAGGATATCGGCCATCAGCTGGTCGAGGTCGGTGATGCCGGTCGCAACCTCCACCAGAAAGAGGATCACATCGGCCTCGTCGATGGCCAGCAATACCTGGCGGCGGATTTCGTCCTCGAAGATATCTTCCGAATTGACAGTGTAGCCGCCCGTGTCTATCACGGAAAATTCTCGGCCGTTCCAGTCGGTCTTACCGTAATGGCGGTCGCGGGTGGTTCCGGCCGTGGCATCGACGATGGCCTTTCGCTGGCCGACCAGACGGTTGAAGAGGGTGCTTTTGCCGACATTCGGACGGCCCACGATTGCTACGAGACTCATACTCTATTTCTTTTTCTTGCAAAGATAGTGCAAGTCGGGCGCAATGCCAAATTTATTTGAGCATTGTCCGTACGCCGCCTGTATGCTGCACGGATAGTGCAGGTCGGGCGCAAAACCAAATGCGCGGGACTCTTGCGGAACACACTCTGTAAAAACTGCAGGACAGAGAATACTCGTCCGGATACTTATTATATATACCAGCTCTCCGTGTCGCCGGCCTGTACGGGGTAGACCAGTACGAAGCTGTTGTCGGCGAAGAATTGCTCCATGCAGGCGGGGACCTTGCTCATGGCGGGTGGTAGGAGACCCGCTCGCGGCGGCTCATCACGACCCACAGGCAGTCGTCGCGTTTGGTCTCGTAAGTGAGCGCCGTGAGGTCGTCCCACGGGTTGGAGACCACGTATTCGGCCTTGGCCGAGCGTTTGCCGCGGGTGGGGCACAGGTACTGATGGTGTTTTCCGGGGCGTAGAACACGATCCGGGCGCGAATTGTCGGCGATGTTGCGCAGTTTCTGAATCCACATCTGGAACCCGGCCTCTTTCTCGGCTTTCTCGGGTACGATGACCAGGTGCCGCTTGACGGTGGTGAGCGGTTGTTCGGGATGGTAGAAGAACGTGGTGACGTTGCTGTAGCCCAGCAGGTCGGCGGCCATCCTGCCGATGCCCGACCCGCCGGGCGTACGGTCGTGGTGCATACCCATCACGATGTCGGAGATATTGCGCTCCTTGACCACGCTGACGATGGCGTTGGCGATGTTCACGTCGTAGCGGAGCAGTTGTTGCATGTAGTTGTCGGCCGATGCCGCCGCCTGCGCCGCCATGTCGAGCAGTTTGCGCCCCTGTTTTTCGAGGTTGGGGTCTTCGACCTTGTTGTCGATGGCGTTCAGCGCATACAGCCCGTTCCGCTCCTTGGCCTTTTTGAGCGTCATGCTCAGGCAGACCAGTTCGTAGGCGGTCTGCTCGTTGGCGAGCGGGATCAGGATATGGTCTTCCTCCTGCGGCTCCTTGTCGTCGTCCTGCGCATTGCGCATTGCGATGTTGTGTGCGCCCCGTTGCGTGGCGAAGGTCGAGACGGTGCAGGTGGCGAGGATCATCAGGATCGTGCCGTTCAGGACGCTTTCGCTCAGCAGGCGGATTGGTTCGCCGTCCGCCGTATGCCCGAGTATGACGTTGTAGCCGACCATGACGGCCGCGAGCGTCGCCGCCACATGGGCGCTGCTCAGCCCGAAGATCACCGTACGCTGGTCGTTCGAGAGCCGGAAGGTCTTTTGCGTGAAATAGGCCGCGAGGAATTTCGCGAGCGTAATCAGGGCGATCATCACCAGCGCCACTTCGATGCTTTCCCAGTCGCGGAAGAACGCCCGGTAGTCGATGAGCATGCCCACGCCGATCAGGAAGAAGGGGATGAAGATGGCGTTTCCCACGAATTCGATCCGGTTCATCAGGGGCGAGGTGCGGGGGATCTGGCGGTTGAGGGCCAACCCCGAGAGGAATGCACCGATGATCGGCTCCAGCCCGGCCATGTGCGCGAGATAGGCTCCCAGGAATACCATCGCCAGCACGAAGATCTACTGCGATACGCTGTCGCTGCAATGTTTGAAAAACCAGTGCGCCAGCAGCGGGAACAGGAACAGGATGATGCCGATCGAGAGCAGTACCGAGGCGCTGAGCCTCCACCAGAATGTTTCGTCGACATTGCCCGTGGCCATCCCGACGATGACCGTGAGCAGCAGCAGGGCGAGCGTGTCGGTGATGACCGTGCCGCCGACTGCGATCGTGACGGCCTTGTCGCGCGAGATGCCGAGTTTGCTGACGATGGGGTAGGCGATAAGGGTTTGCGAGGCGAAGAGCCCGGCCAGCAGGATCGAGGAGTAAATCGGGAAGCCCAGGATGTAATACCCGGCCAGGATGCCGAGTCCGAGCGGCACGCAGAAGGTGTAGAGCCCGAAGATGAGGCTGCGCCAGCTGTTTTTCTTGAAATCGGACATGTCCATGTCCAGCCCCGACAGGAACATGATGTACAGGAGGCCGGCCGTTCCCGAGAGGATGATGCTGCTATCGCGCAGAACCAGGTTCAGGCCGTGGGGGCCGATCACCGCACCTGCGATGATGAGCCCCAGCAAATAGGGGATTTTGAGTTTGTTCAGTAACAACGGTGCCGCCAGAATGATGACCAGGATCAGCAGGAATTTCAGGATCGGGTCTTCGAGCGGCAACGTTATGGGTCTATATGTGCGAATTGAAACATCATGCGATCATTTGGCTCTACAAATATATAAAATCTGCGGCTAAAACAAGCGCCCGCCGCATTTTGCTGCTGCGGAGTCCGACGGCCGATCCTGCGACCGTTCGGCGTCCGAGGACATGCCTGCGCGATCAGACGCGAGCCTGCGGCACCTGCAGCGGGTAGCGAGAGTCCGGGGGGGATCAGCAGCGGGATCAGCGCCACGGCGCGCCGGGCGAAGATGCGCCGTAGCGTTCGAAGAGCGCGAAAGGCAGCGCAGGCGGCGGGGCCGCGGCGGCCTGCGGCATTCCCAGCTCGACGCAGAGCAGCCTGCGGAATCCGCACCCAGCGCTGCCCGGCGGCGATCAGCATCAGCACGGCGACATCCGGCCAGACCGGCATCTGTCCCGCCGCCGCGGAAGGTGGAATACCGGGGCAGCGGCGTGCGCAGTTGCGGCGTTCCATCCACGCTGGCCGCGAGCGTGAGCGTGAGCAGGAAAACCGCGACCGGATAGACCGGGCTGTCGGCCCGAGCGCGACGGGAGCAGGCAGGCCGAGCATCGGCGCCAGCGAGTGCGGGTAGGACCTGACAGCCTGCCGAGGCCGGGCGATGCCCGGCGGGGCGTCCGAATCGGGCGATCAGCCAACCGGCCGCCGCCGCGGGTCATCAGCCAGACGGCCTGCCTGCGGCCGATGCGCCAGACTTGTTTGTCGATTACCACATGCCTGCGCCAGTGCGGCGATTTCGAAAACGACTTCCTGTTCGCCAGCAGTTCGGCGGCGGCGACCATGGCCGCGACCAGCCCCAGCGAGCGCATATCTCGCACGTTTTTGTCCATCGATTCGGTAATTGCGCCGCAAAAAAAAATTGTGAAATAATCGCCTCCGGGAATCGGTTTTTATGGAAAAAATGTAACTTTGAAAAATTGTATACCTGAAATTTCGTCGCTCATGCGTGTCGTAAAGTAGATAAACGAGTGCTCGGCCCCGTGCTGATGGGCTTCTTCATAATGGGTTTCTGCGATATGGTGGCCCCGATCACGGGACGTATCGCACTGGAGTTTCCCGCGTCGCGGCAGGCGGCCGTGAGTTTCCTGCCCACGATGGTTTTCCTGTGGTTTCTGGTGCTCTCCACGCCGCTGGCCGCGCTGATGAACCGCATAGGCCGCAAGGCAACCGCGCTGATCGGCTACGCCTTTACGGTCGTCGGTCTGATGGTCCCCTACGTTGCGGGCGAAGGGTGCGCGCTGGGGTGGTATTTCGCCGGCTTCGGACTGCTGGGCGTGGGCAATACGGCGCTCCAGGTGGCGGTCAACCCCCTGCTGGCGACCATCGTGCCGGGCGAGCGGATGACGAGCTACCTGACCGTGGGACAGATTTTCCGCAACACCTCGCTGCTGTTGCTGGCGCCCATCGTCACGGCGCTCGTGGCGCTCACGGGTTCGTGGCGTCTGCTGCTGCCGATCTATGCCGGGCTCACCGTGCTGGGCGGCATCTGGCTGCAATTTACCACCGTGGCCGAACCCGAACGCAGCGGGCATGCGGCGGGGATGTCCGATTGTTTCCGGCTGCTGAGGAACAGGGCCGTCCTGTTGTGTACGCTGGGTGTGGCGTGTTTCATCGCCGGGGACGTCGGGATCGGGTTCCTCTCGGTACGGCTGATCGACAACCCCGATTCGATCCTCACCACTACGGGTTTCTATGCCTGCCGCATCGTCGGTACGCTGGTCGGAGCCTGGGTGCTGGTGCGCCTTTCGGACGTGAAATACCTGAGCTGGAATATGGCCGGGGCGCTGGTGCTCTGCGTAGTGCTGCTGGTGCGCGGCGAAACGGCGGTCTACGCCGCCGTGGGGTGACGGGATTCGCCATGGCCTGCGTTTTCGCGACGTTCTACGCCGTGGCGACCAAGGCCGTGCCCGAAAAGGCCAACGAAGTGGCGGGACTGATGATTCTGGCCATCTCGGCGGGAGCCGTTTCGGGACCCGTCTGCGGGCCATTGTCCGCTGGAGCGGCGATGCGCACTGGGGCATGCTGTTCGTCGCCGCTGTGCGTGGGCTACATGCTCTGGGCGAGCTTCAAACTGAAAATAAAGCAATAAAAACTGAAAACGATGATTCGTAAGATCGTAGTAACCTCTTTGCTGGTCGTTTGCGCGCCTCTGCCGCGGCGCAGCGGCCCCGCGCGGGTCGAGTGGGGGGTGATCGGCGGTATCAACGTCCCCGATTATACGACCAACATGTCGAAGACCGATGTCAAGAATAAACTGGGCTGGCAGGCCGGTATCGTCACGGCGGTAAATCTGGGCGCCTTCGCCATCGAGCCGCAGATCCTGTATGTGCGCCAGGGGCTCCGCATCAAACCCGAAGGGGCGAAGGAGATCAACCTCAAGTCGAACTCGATCGACGTCCCGGTGCTCGTGTCGCTGCGCCTGCTCAGGCCGTTCCGGTTCTATGCGGGCCCGGTGTTCACCGTGATGAACGACTGCAAACAGAAGTCGGGCGGCGACCTGCTGGATTTCGGCCGCGTACGTCCCACGATGTCCTATACGGTGGGTGCGGGCGTCAAATTGCTGGGGCACATGCTCATCGACCTGCGTTACAACGGCCAGTTCAAAGGCAAGGAGGACGTGGTGCTTCCCGACGGCGGCAAGCTCGACAAACTCCGCACGTATAACGTGGCGCTTAACTTCGGATACCTTTTTTAGCCTATGACAGACGCAGTCGGAAAAGAGATACTCATCGAGGGCGCCGACCCCGCGAGCTGTACGGGCCGCGGAATGTCTACCTCGACCAGATGAAATCGCTTCACCCCAGCTCAGGATCGTCGCGCGGGGCTCTTCGCTCAAAGTCCTCGGTTCCGAAGCCGAGACGCGGCGTTTCGAGGAACGCATGGAGGGGCTGGTGGCCTATTATCTCAAATACGGACACATCTCGTCGCAGGTCATCGACCAGTGCTTTGCGGGCGGCATCGCTGCGCAGGAGGCTCCGGTGGACAAGGACGTGATCGTCTACGGCAACAACGGCAACATCGTCCGCGCCCGCACGGTCAACCAGCTCAGGCTGGTGAAACTTTATGACAGGAACGACCTGCTCTTCGCCGTGGGACCCGCCGGATCGGGCAAGACCTATACGGCCATTGCGCTGGCTGTGCGCGCCCTGAAGGAGAAGCAGGTGCGGCGCATCATCCTCACGCGCCCGGCGGTCGAAGCGGGCGAGAAGCTGGGTTTCCTGCCCGGCGACATGAAGGAGAAGCTGGACCCCTACCTGCAGCCGCTGTACGATGCGCTGAACGACATGATTCCGCCTGCCAAGCTGGCGAAGTATCTGGAGGAGGGCACGGTGCAGATCGCGCCGCTGGCCTACATGCGCGGCCGTACGCTCGACAATGCGTTCGTCATCCTCGACGAGGCGCAGAATACGACCCTGTCGCAGATCAAGATGTTCCTCACGCGCATGGGGCGCAACGCCAGGTTTATCGTCACGGGCGACGTGACGCAGATCGACCTGCCGAAGAAAAGCGACAGCGGGCTAACCCGCTCGATGGAGATCCTGCGCGGTGTCGGGGGGATCGGCATCGTGGAGTTCGACAAACGCGACATCGTGCGCCACCAACTGGTCAAATACATCGTCGACGCATTCGACAAATATGCCGGGGATACCCGGAGAGAACCCGAACAATCAAACCTAAAAACCGAATAGTTATGGACAAGAACCTGTCTGCGCTCAAGCCCGCGCTCGTCTGGAAACATTTTGCTCAGATCGTCCGCATCCCGCGCCCCTCGTCGCACGAGGAGAATATC
>JBKSUH010000102.1:0-6865 GCA_047233565.1 Alistipes sp. | reverse complement strand
CCCGATCATCGGGCGCGACGCGCTTTCGACCTCCAACTCGGTCTTCAATTCGGCGGTCGTGACGTTTAAGAAGGGCAAGTACAACTATGCGGGTGTTTTCCGCTGCGACGACACGAATCGCCGCATGCGCATCCATGCGGGCTTCTCGGTGGACGGCATCGACTGGGACATCCGCGAGGAGGACTTCAACCTGGTGGGCGGCGACGCCGAGATCTCGGAGTGGGTCTACGGCTACGACCCGCGTGTGGCTCAGATCGGGGACAAATACTACGTGACGTGGTGCAACGGCTACCACGGCCCGACGATCGGCGTGGCGTGGACGGAGGATTTCGAGACGTTCCACCAGCTGGAAAACGCCTTCATCCCGTTCAACCGCAACGGCGTGCTGTTCCCCGCAAGATCAACGGCCGTTTCGCCATGCTGTCGCGTCCGAGCGACAACGGCCATACGGCTTTCGGCGACATTTTCTACTCGGAGTCGCCCGACATGGAGTTCTGGGGCCGCCACCGTCATGTGATGTCGCCCGCGGCGTTCGAGGTTTAGGCCTGGCAGTGCATGAAGATCGGCGCGGGGCCCGTGCCCATCGAGACCAGCGAAGGGTGGCTGTTGTTCTACCACGGGGTGCTCCGTTCGTGCAACGGCTACGTCTATGCGTTCGGCTCGGCATTGCTCGACCTGGATGAGCCGTGGAAAGTCACGGCGCGCAGCGGCCCGTACCTGATCTCCCCGCGTGAGACGTACGAGTGCACGGGCGACGTGCCGAACGTGACGTTCCCCTGCGCGGCGCTGCACGACTCCGCGACGGGGCGCGTTGCGGTCTACTACGGGTGTGCGGACACGGTTACGGGGCTTGCTTTCGGTTATATCCCGGAGATCATCGACTTCACCCGCAAAAACAATATACGCTGATGCCGCTGCGACGAACGCTCTTAACTGCTGCGCTCGCCGCAGCCGTTTTCTCGACACCGCTGCGTGCGCAGGAGCCTGCCGATTGGGTCGACCCGTTCATCGGGACGACCAATTTCGGGACGACCAACCCCGGCGCCGTATGCCCCAACGGGATGATGTCGGTCGTGCCGTTCAATGTGATGGGCTCCGACGAGAACCTCTACGATAAGGACGCCCGGTGGTGGTCGGCGCCCTATGAGTACCGCAACAAGTTCTTCACGGGCTTTGCACACGTCACCCTGAGCGGCGTGGGATGCCCCGAGCTGGGCTCGCTGCTGGTAATGCCGACGGCGGGTGCGCTGGACGTCGATTACCGCAACTACGGCAGCGCATATACCAGCCAGACGGCCTTGCCGGGCTACTATTCGAACCTGCTGACCAAGTACGGTATCCGCACCGAGGTGACGGCCACGCCGCGCACGTCGGCCGAGCGCTATACCTTCCCGGCGGGCGAGAGCCATATCCTGCTCAATCTGGGCGAGGGGCTTACCAACGAGTCGGGAGCCTGGGTGCGCCGCGTGAGCGACACCGAGGTCGAGGGCATGAAACTGCTGGGCACGTTCTGCTACAACCCGCAGGCGGTGTTCCCGGTCTATTTCGTGATGCGCGTCTCGAAACGCCCCGCGGCCACCGGGTTCTGGAAGAAACAACCCCCGAAACAGGGCGTCGAAGCCGAATGGGACAAGGATGCCGGCAACTACAAGCTCTATACGCAATACGGTAAGGACATTGCCGGCGACGACGTCGGCGTGTGGTTCTCCTACGACATGCAGCCGGGCGAGCAGGTCGAGGTGCGCATGGGCGTTTCGTTCGTGTCGGCCGAGAACGCCCGCCTGAACCTCGAAGCCGAGCAGCAGGGGCGCTCGTTCGACGACATCCGTGCCGCGGCGCGCCGCTCGTGGAACGACGACTTGGGGCGCATCCGCGTCGAGGGCGGTACCGAAGCGCAGAAGAAGGTCTTCTATACGGGGCTTTACCATGCGCTGATCCACCCCAACGTGCTGAGCGACGTCAACGGCGAATACCCCGCGATGGAGAGCGCCGAGATCCGCACGGCCGAGGGCAACCGCTATACGGTCTTCTCGCTGTGGGATACTTACCGCAACCTGCACCAGCTGCTGACGCTGGTCTACCCCGAACGCCAACTGGAGATGGTGCGCTCGATGGTCGGCATGTACAAGGAGTGGGGCTGGCTGCCGAAATGGGAGCTTTACGGCCGCGAAACCTTCACCATGGAGGGCGATCCGGCCATCCCGGTGATCGTCGATACGTGGATGAAGGGCCTGCGCGATTTCGACATGGACGCCGCTTACGAGGCGATGCGCAAGTCGGCCACGACGCCCGGCGCGCAGAACAGGATGCGCCCCGACATCGATCCCTATGTCGAAAGGGCTACGTGCCGCTGGGCTTCTACGCCCGCGACCTTTCGGGCGACAACTCCGTGTCGCACGCGCTGGAATACTACATCGCCGACCATGCCCTGTCGCTGCTGGCCGATTCGCTCGGCCGCAGGAGGACGCGGCGCTGTTCCGGAACCGTTCGCTCGGCTATAAGAACTATTACAGCACCGAGTCGGGCACGTTCCGTCCGATTACCAAGGAGGGTAAGTTCCTCACGCCCTTCGACCCGCGCCAGGGTGAGAATTTCGAACCCGTCCCCGGCTTCCACGAAGGTTCGGCCTGGAACTATACGTTCTATGTCCCGCACGACGTGGCCGGACTGGCCCGGCTGATGGGCGGCAGACGCCGATTCATCGACAAGCTGCAGATGGTCTTCGACCAGGGGCTGTACGACCCGGCGAACGAACCCGACATCGCCTATCCTTACTTGTTCAGCTATTTCCAGGGCGAGGAGTGGCGTACGCAGCGCGAGGTACGGCGTTTGCTGGACAGGTACTTTACGACAGCCCCCGACGGCATCCCCGGCAACGACGACACGGGCACCATGTCGGCGTGGGCGGTCTTCTCGATGATGGGCCTCTACCCGGACTGCCCGGGGGAGCCTTACTATACGCTTACATCGCCTGTTTTCGACAAGGTGACCGTTACGCTCGACCCGAAATACTATCCGGCCGGGGAGCTCGTTATAGAAACGGAGCGCTCCGGAGCCGGCGACGTCTACATCGGCTCGATGACCCTCGGCGGCAGGCCGCTGAAGAAATACCGCATCGGCCACGACGAGCTGCTGCGGGGCGGACGGCTGACTTTCGAACTTCAAAACCGCAAATAGATGAGACTCTTCCGCTGGATATTCGTTGTGTCGCTGCTGCTCGTCTCGTCCGGAGTCCGGGCGCAGACCCGGCTGACCCGCAACGGCAAACCTGCGGCCCGGATCGTCGTGGCACAGCAAACTGCCGCCGATCTCACGGCCGCGCAGCTGCTGCAGCGATTCGTCCGCGAATCGACCGGTGCGACACTGCCCCTGCTGCATGACGTGACGCCCCGCAAGGGCAACATCCTGATCGGCGCTTCGGACACCGCGGGACTTGCCGAGGACGGCTTCCGCCTGCGCACGCAGGACGGCGTGCTGCGCATCAGCAGCGGCGGCGACAAGGGGCGGTTTACGGCGTCATGACGCTGCTGGAACGTTACTTGGGGCTGGATTACTTCGCCGCCGGGGTCTATGACCTCGACCGGAATCCGACCGTCACGCTTCCGGCGATGGACTTCGCCGAAAATCCGGCGTTCCGCTATCGCCAGAGTCAGGGCTACGGCATGGCGCAGGACTCCGTGTACCGGCTGGCCCTGCGTCTGGAGGAGCCGCGCGACATCTTTGCCGGCGGGTTGTGGGTGCACACCTTCAACAGCCTGCTTCCGGCGTCGGTCTACGGCGCGGAGCATCCCGAATACTACTCGTTCATCAACGGCGAACGACGTCCCGGCCGCGCCAGCCAATGGTGTCTCACCAACGACGAACTCTTCGAACTGGTGGCGGCGAAAGTCGATTCGATCTTCCGGGCCAACCCCGGCATGAACATCATCTCCATAAGCCAGAACGACAGCAATTTCACCTACTGCCGCTGTGAGGAGTGCGAGAAGGTCAACCGGCACGAAGGCGCGCTTTCGGGCAACTATGTCCGCTTCCTGAACAAGCTGGCGGAGCGTTTCCCCGACAAGGAGTTTTCGACGCTGGCCTACCTCTTTACGATGCAGCCCCGAAGCACGTGAAGCCGCTGCCCAATGTCAATATCATGCTGTGCGACATCGACTGCGACCGCGAAGTGCCCTTACGGACAATGCGTCGGGCCGCGAGTTCATCGAAGCGATGGAGGGGTGGGCAGCCCTGTCGGACAATATCTTCGTGTGGGACTACGGCATCAATTTCGACAACATGGTCGCTCCGTTCCCCAACTTTCCGATACTCAAACCCAACATCGGGCTTTTCCGTCGCAACCACGCCACGATGCACTTCTCGCAGATCGGCGGCTCGTACGGCGGCGATTTCTCGGAGATGCGCACCTATGTGGTCGCCAAGCTGATGTGGAACCCCGATCAGGATACCGATTCGCTCATGCTGCGTTTCATGCGCGGTTATTACGGACCCGCTGCGCCTTATATTTATCAGTACGAAAAACTGCTCGAAGGCGCATTGCTGGCGGGCGGCCAGCGGTTGTGGATATACGATTCTCCCGTCTCGCACAAGGACGGCATGCTCAACGCCGCCTGCCGCAAGCGTTACGGAGAGCTGTTCGACTGCGCCGAGCGGGCTGTGGCGGGGATTCCGTCCTGCTGCGCCGCGTGCGCCTGACGCGTCTGCCGCTGATGTACTCCAACCTCGAAATCGCCCGCACGACGGCCGACAAGGATCTCGGCGCCGTGGTGAGCGAGCTGGACGCGTTCGAGAAATACGTGACCCAATTCGGCGTGAAGACGCTCAACGAACGCAACAACAGCCCGCAGGAATACTGCCGGCTCTACCGCGAACGTTATCTTCCTGCGGAGAACTCCAATCTGGCGCTGGGCGCGCGGATCGTCTGGATCGACGCTCCTGCGGAGAAATACCGGGCGTCGGGCGAAAAGACCCTGACCGACGGTCTTTTCGGCGGCGCGTCGTTCGTCGAGAGCTGGACGGGCTGGGAGGGCAAGGACGGCGCCTTCGTCGTCGATCTGGGCCGCGACGTGGCCTTCTCGACGGTCGAGACCGATTTCCTGCACCAGCTGGGCCAGTGGATTCTGCTGCCCCGTTCGGTGCGCTACTCCGTTTCGTCCGACAACGCGGACTGGACACCGTTCGGGCAGGTGGAATTTCCTGAGGACCAGTCGGTGCCCGTGAAATTCGTTCCGGCTGCCGTCACGGCCGCACAGCCGGTGCGGGCCCGCTATGTCAAAGTCGAAATCGAAGGCGTCAAGACCTGTCCGCCGTGGCATTACGGCGTAGGCTGCCCCTGCTGGTTCTTCCTCGACGAAGTGACCGTGAAATAAAACGTTGCGAAAAATTTAAACGATTGCATAATGAAACCCAAGCATCTTCTTTCCTTATCCGTTCTGCTGATTTCGGCCGCCTGTTCGCAGCCTGAGCAGAAGCCGCTGACGCAGTATGTCGACATGCGTATCGGCACGGGCGGCCATGGCCATGTATTCATGGGCGCCAACGTCCCGTTCGGCGCCGTACAGCTCGGCCCCACGAGCATCCCGCAGTCGTGGGACTGGACGTCGGGCTACCACATTTCCGACACGACGGTCATCGGTTTCAGCCACACACACCTGAACGGCACCGGTATCGGCGACCTGTTCGACGTCACGGTGATGCCCGTCGTGGGGCAGGTGACCTATGCCCGCGGCACGGAGGACGACCCGCAGTCGGGCATGTGGTCGTATTTCAGCCACGCCAATGAAAAGGCCCGCCCGGGCTATTACGCCACGCGGCTCGACCGCTACGGCATCGACGTGGAGCTGACCGCCACCAAGCGCGTCGGCCTGCACAAATATACCTTCCCGGCATCGGCCGATGCCGCCGTGGTCTTCGACCTCGAGAACGGCGGCTGCTGGGATGCTCCGACCGAAACCTTCATCGAACGTGCCGACGACCATACGATCAGCGGCTACCGCTACTCGACGGGCTGGGCGAAAGACCAGCGGGTCTATTTCACGGCCGAATTCTCCAAACCCTTCAAGTCGCTAGCCATTTACGAGGGCGGCGAGGACGGCGGCCTGCGCGAAGGCGACAGCTTCAGGGCGGAGCGCCTTTACGGCCGGGTCGGTTTCGACACTTCGGCCGGAGAGACGATCTATGTCAAGGTCGCCATTTCGCCCGTGAGCATCGAGAATGCACGCCTGAACATGCAGGCCGAGCTTCCCGGCTGGGACTTCGAAGCGACGGCCGCAGCCGCCGACCGGGCGTGGAACGCCGAGTTGCAGAAGGTGCGCATCGAGACTTCGGACGACGCCGCACGCCGCATTTTCTATACGGCGCTTTACCACACGATGGTCGCCCCGTCCGAATTCTGCGACGTGAACGGCGACTACCGCGGTTCCGACGGCAAGATCTACCGCGCCGCGCCGTTCGTGAACTATACGACTTTCTCGCTGTGGGACACCTATCGCGCCGCCCAGCCCCTCATGACGATCCTCCACCCCGAGAAGATGCCCGACATCGCCAATACGATGCTCCATATCTACCGGCAGCAGGGCAAGCTTCCCGTATGGCACCTGATGGGTAACGAAACCGACTGCATGGTCGGCAATCCCGGTATCCCGGCCCTGGCCGACGCCGTGCTCAAAGGCTACGGCGGCTTCGACAGGGAGCAGGCCTACGAGGCGCTCAAGCAGTCGGCGATGCTCGGCGAGCGGGGTATGGATCTGCGCATGAAATACGGCTATATCCCCTGCGACCTCTTCAACGAGGCGGTGGCTTACGACATGGAGTACGCCCTCGCCGACTGGGCCGTGGCACAGGTCGCCAAAGAGCTGGGCAAGAC
>JBKSUH010000101.1:0-6937 GCA_047233565.1 Alistipes sp. | reverse complement strand
GTCCAGGCCGAAGACGAAATCGCGGGCATCTGCACCGCCATCGGCGCAGCCTTCGCCGGCAACTTCGCCGTGACGACCACCTCGGGCCCCGGCCTGTCGCTCAAGAGCGAGGCGCTGGGACTGGCCGTGATGACCGAGTTGCCGCTGGTGGTGGTCGACGTACAGCGCGGCGGCCCCTCGACGGGACTTCCGACCAAGACCGAGCAGAGCGATCTGGCGCAGGCGCTCTACGGCCGCAACGGCGAGTGCCCCGTGATCGTCGTGGCGGCATCGTCGCCCAGCGACTGCTTCCACTACGCATTCGAGGCCGGGCGCCTGGCCATGGAGCATATGACCCCCGTGATCCTGCTGACCGACGGGTTCATCGCCAACGGCTCGGAGCCGTGGCGCATCCCTGCGATGAAGGACTACCCTGCCATCACCCCGCCGATCGTGGACGAGGCCCCCGAAGGCGGTTTCATGCCCTACGTGCGCAACGAAAACCTGGCCCGCGGCTGGGCATTCCCCGGCAAGACGGGACTGGAACATCGTGTCGGCGGCCTTGAAAAGGACTGCGTAAAGGGTTGTATCTCGCACGACCCGTCGAACCACCAGAAAATGGTACGCACCCGCGCCGAAAAGGTGGCGAAAGCCGTCGACGACATCCCGGCACAGGCCGTATGGGGCGCCCCGGAAGGCGACCTGCTGGTGGTCGGCTGGGGAGGTACGCGCGGACACCTGCAAAACGCCGTCGACCAGATGCGCGCCGAAGGCAAGCGCGTTTCGCTGCATTTCAACTACATCAACCCGCTGCCGCACGGCGTGCGCGACATCTTCGCGAAGTTCCGCCGGATCGTCGTCTGCGAGCTGAACGAAGGGCAGTTCGCCAACTATCTGCGCCAGAGTTTGCAGGAGTTCCGCTACGAACAGTACAACAAGTGCGAGGGCCTGCCCTTCACGGTTGCAGAGCTTTGCCAAAAATTCGAATCCTTATTGAAATAACGCCATGGCAGAATACAAATACACCCCCGCGGATTTCAAAAGCGACCAGGAGGTACGCTGGTGCCCCGGATGCGGCGACCACGCCATCCTCAGCGCCGTACAGCGCGCGCTGCCCGAGATCGCCGACGCGACCGACACGCCGCACAATCTTTTCACGTTCGTGTCGGGCATCGGCTGCTCGTCGCGGTTCATCTATTACATGAAGACCTACGGGTTCCATTCGGTGCACGGCCGCGCCAACGCCGTGGCCACGGGCGTCAAGGTCGCCAACCCGCGCCTCAGCGTCTGGGTCACCACGGGCGACGGCGACTCGCTGGCCATCGGCGGCAACCACTTCATACACGCCATCCGCCGCAATGTCGACCTGAACGTCATACTCTTCAACAACGAGATCTACGGCCTCACCAAGGGGCAGTACTCCCCCACCTCGAAGCTGGGCAAGATCACCAAGACCTCGCCCTACGGCACGGTCGAAAAGCCGTTCAACCCCGGCGAACTGGTGATCGGCGCCAAGGGCACGTTCTTCGCCCGCACGATCGACATGGAGGTCGCCCTCTCGAAGGAGTGCATGATCGCCGCGGCCAGACATACGGGCATGTCGGTGATCGAAGCGTTGCAGAACTGCGTGATTTTCAACGATAAGGCCCACGCCGACTTCGCAGCCGACAAGGCCACGCGCGCCGAACGCACGGTGACGTTGCGCCACGGAGAGAAAATGCTCTTCGGCGCTAACAACGAAAGGGCATCGTGTTCGAGAACATGAAACTCAAGGTGGTGACCGTGGGCCAGGACGGCTACATCGCTGGACGACGTGCTGACGCACGACGCCCACGAGCGCGACACCACGCTGCACTCGATGCTGGCGGCGATGAAATACCCCGACTACCCGGTAGCGCTGGGCGTAATCCGCTCGGTCGAGGACGACTCGGTCTACGACCGCGCCGTGGAGAAGCAGGTCGAGGAGGTCAAAGCCACGAGCAAAATTCACTGCGTGGACGACCTGCTCCGCTCGGGAGCCACCTGGGGTGGAATAGCCCCGCAGCCGGGAAGCCGGCATCCGACAACGAAACGGCGGACCCTTTTCCGGGGTCCGCCGTTCGTTTCGGCAAGAGAGAGGGGTCTCGGCAAGAGGGAGGGGTTTCGGCAGGAGAGAGGGTTGCGGCAGGTGGAGGAAACCCTCCCGCAACCGGGAATCAATAGACATTGGCCGATTTGCGGACGATATTCTCCAGCAGGCGCTGCATATTGGCGATCACCGGACTGCCAGCCATGCCGTATGCCGCACCCTGCCGCTTCATCTGCGGCCGTTGTCGAGCGTCGTGGCGGCATAGATCATCGCCCGGTTCCCGGGTTTGGCAATCAGCACCCCGCCAGCCAGCCTGATGTCCCAATGGCTGATGTTCTCGGCCGAGGCCCAGATGTCGGAGAAACCTTCAGCGACGGGCTTCCGGAAGCGTTCCGAAGAGCTTCGGAATGTTTTTCGAAAAGTTCAATTCCGGAGCCGATTTTTCGGGCCGAAAATTGTGGAAATAAAAATCCGATTATCTTTGCACCCACAACAAGGGGATTAGCTCAGCTGGCTAGAGCGCTTGCATGGCATGCAAGAGGTCACGAGTTCGAATCTGTATTCTCCACCATAAAAACGGGACCATCTTTCGATGGTCCCGTTTTTCAGGTATGTTTCCGGCCGTATCGGCCGCACCCGGCACAAACGGCACAAAGCATCCGTGCCGGCCTCCACCCGCAACATTAGCGATAATTCAGCGGAAAACCACGGCGGCAGCCAAAAACGACAAAACGAAATATCTCGGCCGTCCGCAAGGGACGGCCGGATATGCGCAACGCTGCCGAAAGGCGTTATTTGTCCCGGAAAAAGCCGTGACGAAAGGCGCTTCGAGCAGGTAATCGGCGCATTCGCGGACGCTGCGCACGATGTCGTTGTAGCTCGAACCTTCGATCTCGACGATGATGTTCTCCACGCCGGCTTCCCGCGCGTTGGCGAAGATGGCGTCAAAGCCCACCATGCCGCTCTGGCGATCTCACGACGATCCTTGATGTGCAGGAGCCGGAAACGCCCCGGATACTTTTGAAGTAGTCCACCGGGCTGGCCTTGCCCATCACGGTCCAGTAGACATCCATTTCGAACAGCACCTTGTCGGGATCGGTGTTTTCGAGCATGTAGTCCAGCATGACCTTATCCTCGATCTTCTCGAACTCGCGCGAGTGTTGTGGTAGCCGAATCTTCATGCCGGCAGCCGCACAGCGCACCCACCTCGTTGAAATAGCGGCAGTAGGTCTGCAAATCCTTGAGCGTCGAAATCTTACGCATCGAGGGGACCACGATATATTCCGCACCGGCGGCCTTGTGCGCCGCGATGCACTCGTCCCACCAAGCGAGGGCTTTCGAGAAATCGCCGCTCGCCAGCCTCGTCGGAGAGGTTGAGCGTGCAGTGCGTGGAAATCACCCGCATACCGGCATCCTCGACATCCTTGCGGAATTGCTCGAGTCTGCCCGTAGAGCATTCCGTCCTTGTAGCTGGCGGCCTCAACCGAAGTGTAGCCCATGTCGGCGAGCTGCTCAGACGGGTTTGTAATCGCCCTGGCTCTTGCCGAAAACCCCGATCAGGCTGCGCACCGAATAGAGCTGGATACCGATGTCCTTCTTCGGGGCCTTCTTCGCTTTGGCGGATGCTCCGCCGGGGAGCATCGCCAGAGCGAGGAGGACGCAGATGACTGCGAATAGCCTGTTTCTCATCGTAAGAAGCCCTTAATCGAGAATCTTGACACGGATGTTGCGGAACCATACATCGTCGCCGTGATCCTGGAAGCCGATGTAACCTTCGCGCTGTGCACCGCCGCAGTTGTTCAGCAGTTCGAATGCCAGGGGCCACTTCTCGGGGCTGAACTTGCTCTTTTCGAGCATCTCCGTCCACTGGGGAGTCCAGAGGTGGTACTCGAGCACGTTCTGGTCGTTCTGGCCGTGTACCACGGTGCCTTTGTAAACCATGATCTTCGCCTTGTTCCACTCGCCATAGGGCTTGGCGTTCTGGGGAACGGCCGGGATCATGTCGTAAAGCGAAGCCGACTTGCGGTTGCCGTCGACGCCCAGTTTGGCATCGGGATGGTTCTCGTTGTCGAGTACCTGGTACTCGGGGCAGGAGATGTAGATGGGCTCCATCCGCTGTTTGCCGTCCTTGGTCGTGGCTACCTCCTGGCCGAGGTAGAAGATACCCGAGTTGCTGCCTTTGGCAACTTTCCACTCCACTTCGAGCTCGAAGTTCTTGAACTTGTGCGTGAAGATCAGGTCGCCGCCGTCGCCGTCCTGGGCTTCACCGCCGCCCGAACCGTTGAATTTGATCGCGCCGTTGTCGATCGTCCATTTCGAGGGCACGTGGTCTTTGCCGTAGCCGCGCCAGCCGTTGAACGTCTTGCCGTCGAAGATCACGTAGTAGCCGTCCTTGTCCTGCGGGAACGAGGCGAGGTCCACCTGTGCGTTGTCGACAACGGTGTATTCGGGAACGGCTCTTGGCGGTTTTGGCATCGGCCGTTTCAGCCGTCTTGGCCTTGCCGCCGGGGCCGCCGCACGAAACCAGCGATGCGGTCAGAGCGCGCATACCGAGAATAAAAGGGTCTTTTTCATATTCTTTCTGTTTTTAAAGTTTTACGGACAGGTTAGTTAATCAGCGCGGCATGGCGGGAAGCGCCCAGCCGTCGCGGTAGGTGTGTTTGATCAGCTCCTGGGCGAACTGCTGTGCGTTCACGGGATCGGTCCAGGTCTTGTCGAAGGTCGGGTGTCCGTCCTGATGTGGAACCCGTCCTTGATGACGGCACTGATCGTGGCGTCATCGGGGATGTTCGTGAAACGCATGTTCGGGCCGTCCCAGAGCAACTCGCGGTTCAGGTTCTGCAGGCGGACTGCAAGCACACCCATAACCACCATTTCATTGAACGGGCCGGCTTCGCTGAAGTCCGATGCGCTCGGCACACGGTCGTCGGCATCCTCCTTGCAGGCACGTACCCAGTCCATCTGGTGCGACTCCTTGATCTCGCGCAGTACCTTCGGTGCGTTGGGCACGCGACCCGAAACCAGGTAGGGGTTCACGCCGTAGCAGCCGCAGATCAGCGTATCCTTCGTACCGTAGAAGATGGCGGCGCCGCCGGCCATGTTCAGGTATTTGCCTGCGGGCAGCCCTTCGGGGCGCGCCGGTTTCAGGCCGCCGTCGTACCAGTATACCTCTACCTCGGGCATGGCTACCTTCGGCATGTTGTCGCGTGCCGGGAAGACGAACTTCACCGTCTGCGCCATCGGTGCGGATTCGTTGAGCAGCAGCGTCGAGCTACCCTGAACCTTGGTCGGATAGCCGAGCTTCAGGCCCTTGAATACCGGGTGAAGGATGTGGCAGGCCATATCGCCCAGTGCGCCGGTACCGAAATCCCACCAGCCGCGGAAGTTCCACGGGGTGTAGATCGCGTTGTAGGGACGGTAGGGAGCCGGGCCGATGAAAGAGTCCCAGTTCAACGTCTTGGGGATGCGCTGGTCGTCCTCGGGACGTGCGAGCCCCTGCGGCCAGATAGGACGGTCGGTGAAGGTCTCCACTTTGCGGACTTCGCCGATTTCTCCGTTCCAGATCCATTCGCAGACCTTGCGCACACCCTCGTCCGACGCACCCTGGTTACCCATCTGGGTGGCCACCTTGTACTTGTCGGCGAGCTTGGTCAGCAGACGCGATTCGTATACGGTATGCGTCAGGGGCTTCTCGACGTAGACGTGCTTGCCGGCCGTCATCGCATCGGCTGCGATGATCGCGTGCGTGTGGTCGGCCGTAGCCACCATCACGGCGTCTGCCGACTTGAGCATTTCGTCGAACATCTTGCGGTAGTCGTTGTACTTCTTGGCAGCCGGGTAGCGCTTGAACACGTGGTCGGCATATTTCCAGTCGACGTCGCACAGGCCGATGATGTTCTGGCTTTCGAGGCCGCGGAGCACCGACGAGCCGCGGCCGCCGATACCGACACCCAAGATGTTGAGTTTGTCCTCGGAGCCGTGTACGAACTTACCCAGAACCGTGCTGGGTACGACCGCTAAACCGATCGCGGCAGCCGCTCCCTGTCAGGAACGTTCTTCTGACATTTTGCCATCGTTTCGAGGTTTAATTTGAGTTAGTATTGATAATTTGATGTCTTTGATGTTGTCGACTCGTCCTTGAAGATCTTGTGGCCTTTGTCGAGGCCCCCATCAATTCCGGGATCTGTGCCGCCGAACAGCAGCAGCACGACAAGCGCGATGATGACGATTTGTCCCACGCCGATAAATAACAGATGATTCATAAGTTCAGGTAGTTTTAGGTTATGCGATTGTCGCGTGTTTGCGCATGGCCGTGGCCGTCCTTCATCGTGCGGCGGCGTTCGCGGATCTGCCGCAGGGTTCCAGTTCCCCGATGGCTGAGGTCGTGCTCCCGCGCGTCGCGCAGGAACCGCCAGGCGTACTGAGGCCAGCGCGTCGCGGAACTCCGGGAGCGCCTGCTGCGGCGGCCCGCCCTGATCGACTGGCGAAGAGCTTGAAAGGGTGTCGATGTTCTTGCCCCTAGGCTGGATGCGGTGGGTCTGTGTCACTCCGTGCAGTTCGACGATCGCCGTCTTGAAATCGTGCGTCATGCGCGCGATGCCTTTCGTGCCGATGATGTCGATGTATGAATTATGTGTCTGTTTTTCGGCCAGTTGTCCGTATACATGTCCCTGGGTAATGTCGAATACGATGCCGTTCTCGAACGTGCCGTGGCACTGGAGCCACCACGGATCCTTGTAATCCCACATGCGGATGGCCTGTGCGTTCCAGGTCTTGAATTCCGATTCGGCATACCAGCGTGCGATGTCCACGTAGTGCATGCCGCAGTCATGGAACGACGGGCCCTCGAATTCGTGTCCTTCGCCCGGGGCCAGCCCCGGTGTCATGTGG
>JBKSUH010000100.1:0-7032 GCA_047233565.1 Alistipes sp. | reverse complement strand
GCGACGGATAGTCCAGCGCGGCGGCATGACGGATGATCTGCTCCTCGAAGATGGATTTCAGGACGACAGCGCCCGCGCCGTTCGCTACGCATTGTCCGATATTGGCCACAGTCGCCGTATAGGGCGAACTGCTGACCACGACGGGACTCGAAAGGTCGAGTCCGAGGTATTTTGCTTTCATATCACAGAATTACATTAATTTTCAAAACATTCCCGAACCGGGCAGGCCGGAGTGCAATCCGGCCGGGCAGGTTAAACGAACGGGATCTTCACCACCTCGGCGCGCAGGGGTTTCTCGCGGATAACGACGGCGACCTCCGTGCCCGGGCGGGCATATTCGGGCTTCACGTAGCCCAGGCCGAAGCCAACCTTCAGGCAGGGCGACATCGTACCCGACGTAACATGACCGATCTCCCCGCCACCGGCCGCAGCGATCTTGTAACCGTGACGCGGGATTCCGCGGTCGATCATCCGGAACCCGACAAGCTTGCGCGTAACCCCCTCGGCCTTTTGTTTTTCCATCAGCGCCCGGTCGATGAAATCCTTTCCTTCGGCGAATTTGGTAATCCAGCCCAGGCCGCCTTCGATGGGCGATGTGGTGTCGTCGATGTCGTTGCCGTAGAGGCAGAAGCCTTTTTCCAGACGCAGCGTATCGCGGGCCCCGAGGCCGATGTTCTTCAGCCCGTACTCCCCGCCGGCCTCCCAGAGCGCTTTCCAGAGTTTGTCGCCGTCTTCATTGGCCGCGTAAATCTCGCAGCCGCCCGATCCGGTATAGCCCGTGATCGAAAGGATGGCGTCGCAGCCTGCGACCTTCATCTTTTGAAGGTATAGTACTCCATCTCCTCGACCGGCTCGTCGCACATCTTCTGCACGATCTTCATGGCCAGAGGTCCCTGCACGGCGAGCTGGCAGATTTCGTCCGAAGCGTTGTAAAGCTCCTTGCCGTGGCCTGCCTCCATGCCGAACGCCCGGCCCTGTTCGCAGATGTGGTTCCAGTCCTTTTCGATGTTGGCGGCATTGACGCAGAGCATGTAGGTCTCGGCATCGACCCGGTAGACGAGGATGTCGTCCACGATACCGCCCCGGCCGTTGGGCATGCAGGTATACTGCACCTTGCCGTCGTAGAGTTTCGACACGTCGTTGGTCGTGATGCGCTGCAGCAGGCCGAGGGCCTTGGGTCCCTTGACCCAGATTTCGCCCATGTGGCTCACGTCGAAGACGCCGGCGCCGCCGCGGACGGCCATGTGCTCGTCGTTGATGCCCGTGAACTCGATGGGCATATTATATCCCGCGAATTCGGCCATCTTGGCCCCCGCGGCAATGTGGTACTTGGTAAATGCTGTGGTTTTCATATAGGTACGGTTTTAGGTTTTACTCGCGGCGTTTCACCCCCAGGCGCGGACAGCGGTGGAACTCCTTCGTCCGGTCGAAGAGGTAACGGTAGGTGGTGTGTATCTTATGGCGCGTAGCGCAGACATAAGTCTCGATCATACGATTCATTACGGGGTTGAAATCGCCGATCCAGGCCAGCTCGAGTGTCTTGTAGCGGCTCTGCGTCTCCATCATGAAGTGCCAGTAACGCGCCATGATGGCCGACTCCACACCCTTGCCGTGGAATTCGGGGGCGATGCCGAAGATGATGCCGAAGATACGGTCGCAGGATTTGCGGACTTTCAGCTCCCACATCAGGCGGAGCTTCTGGATCAGCCCGAATTTGCCGTTGAACTTCCCGATGATGCGGTTCAGGTCGGGCACGGTGATGAAGAATCCGATCGGTTCGTCGTTGAAATAGGCGAAAAAGATGATGTCGGGGTCGATAATCGGCTTCATGGCCTTCATCATCTGCATCGCCTCCTCCTGCGCCATGGGTCTGACACCCGAAAAGAGCGCCCACGCCTTGTTGTAATGACGCGGAAATTCTCGGCGGCCTCCTGATTGTTCATGTCGATCTCGACACGTAACCCGGCGTAGAGAGAGACGCTCGGCGCGGTCGAAAATCCTGCTGTTGCCTCCGAATCGTTGGCACGCCAGATAAAGCTGTGCTGGTTGAAATAGTTTTTGAAGCCGTAATTCTCGAACAGCTCCTTATAATAAGGCGGGTTATAGGGATTCTTGTAGAGCGGCTGGAATTCGTAGCCTTCGACCAGCAGTCCCCACCAGTCGCGCCGCTGCCCGAAGTTGATCGGCCCGTCCATCGCCTCCATGCCGCGGCTGGCGAGCCACATGCGCGAAGCATCGAACATCATGTCGGCGACCTGCTGGTCGTCGATCGCCTCGAAGAAGCCGCAGCCGCCCGTGGGCTGTTCCTCGATGGCCGCCTTTTCGCGGTTGTAAAACGCCGCGATACGCCCCACGACCTCGCCGGCCTTGTTGCGCACCACCCAGCGGACGGCTTCACCGTCGGCGAAAAGTTCGTTTCGTGCCGGATCGAAGACCTCGGTTATGTCCTGATCCAGCGGGCAGACCCAGTTGCGGTTGCCCTTGTAAATCTTCTTGGGGAGGTCGAGCCACTCGCGTTCGAGCGCGGGCGTGACGACCTCCTGAAGCACGTATTTGTCACTGTTCATTCATGGATGTTTTTATAGACCAGAACAAAGATAGAAATAAAAAACGAAAATGGAATGAAACAGGCGGAAAGTCGCAAAGCCGCCGCCCCGTACGCGGCGGCCGGTTCGCTTGTCCGCAAGGAAAAATTGTTTATCTTTTGGAAACTGCGTCCGCACAATCCCCGATCCCCATGACAACAGACTACAGCGAATTCGGCTGGAGCGATGCTCAGCCCGCATTCTACCACGAACTCCTCTGCAAATACATCGAGCGGCTGCTCCGGCCGACGGCACCCCGATTCTGGACGTCGGCTGCGGCAACGGCTTCACCGCAAATTATCTGGCCGGCAAGGGCTACGACGTTTACGGCATCGACGCATCGCGGCAGGGCATAGCCATCGCCAATCGGACGGGGAATCCGGCCGTTTCTTCGTCTGCGACGTGACGACGGGCGAGCTGCCGCCCGAACTGCGGAAAATCCCCTTCTTGACCGTGATCTCGATGGAGGTCATCGAGCACCTTACAGCCCGCGGACATTCGCCGCCTTCGTCCGCAGCATCCTCGAAGCCAACGGCGGCGGACGTTTCATACTCACCACGCCTTACCACGGGTACCTGAAAAACCTCTCGATAGCCCTCGCCGGCAAAGCGGATCGCCACTACAGCGCATTGTGGGAGGGCGGCCATATCAAATTCTGGTCCCGCAGGACGCTCGCCATCCTGCTGCGGGAAGCCGGGTTCCGCAACATGGCCTTCACCGGCGCGGGGCGCATCCCGTACCTGTGGCGGCATGGTGTTCAGCGCCGAAACGCCGGCGGCCGCGGAAGTCCGGGCCTGCGACCCGGCTGCGGAACCGTGAAAACCCCGCCGCCGTTCCGCCGGCGGAGCCGTATGGAAACAGATGCCGCCGAAACAGCGCGGAGACGGTACGGAAACGGCACGGAGGCAGTACAAGACACGACGCGGAAGCAGTACGGGGTACGGCACGGAAGCAGCACGGGGTACGGCACGGAGACGGCAGAGCGGCGGCACGGAGACGGCAGGGCGGCGGCACGGAGACGGCAGGGCGGCGGCACGGAGGTAAAAACGCACGGTTTCTCATTTCGCGGATTTTTTCTATTTTTGTTAAAACAAATCAGGCGACACGATGAACAAGAATCTCGAACAATCCCTTTCGGACGGAAACAGGCCCCAGTACCGCTTCATGAAATACCGCATCCACAAAATCCTGCTGGTCTGCTGCAGCTACGACGGGTATATTCTCGAAGAAGACGGACATATCGAGTCGCAGATCAATCAGGAGTACCTCGACCTGAACATGTCGAACCCGCCGTCATTCACACGCGTCAGCTCGACGCGCGAGGCGCTGGACCTGCTCGGACGCGACGATTCGTTCGACTTCATCCTGACGATGTACAACGTGGGGAGCTGGACGTATTCTCGTTTGCCAAGATCGTCAAGGAACGCCACGCCCAGATCCCGGTCGCGCTGCTCACCTCCTTCTCGAAAGACATCTACCGCCGTTTGGAGGAGCAGGATCGCTCGGGGCTCGACTACATCTTCGGCTGGCACGGCAATACCGACCTGATCATGGCCATCATCAAGCTGGTCGAGGATAAAATGAACGCCGAGGAGGACATCACCGACGGCGGCGTGCAGGCCATCCTGCTCGTCGAGGACTCGATACGTTTCTACTCGACCTACCTGCCCGAGCTCTACAAACTGATCCTGCTGCAGAACACCGAATTCCTGAAGGACGCCCTCAACGAACAGCAGCAGATCCTGCGCAAACGCGCACGCCCCAAGATCCTGCTCGCCACCAACTACGAGGAGGCCGTGGAGCTTTACGACCGTTACAAGAAGAACATGCTGGGCGTGATTTCCGACGTGGGGTTCGTACTCCACCGCAACGACCCGCCCGAAAGCGAGAAGCGCGATGCGGGCATCGACCTCTGCCGCCGCATCAAGGCCGACAACCCGCTGATGCCCGTCCTGCTGCAATCGTCGCAGACCGAGTTCGAGGTACAGGCCCGCCAGCTCGGGGCGGGGTTCATCGCCAAGAATTCCAAAACGCTGCTCACGCAGCTGCACGAATATATCGACAAGGAGTTCGCCTTCGGCGAATTCCTCTTCAAAGACCCCGATACGGGTGCCGTCATCGGCAAGGCCAAAGACCTGGTGCAGATGCAGGAGATGATCGCCACGATCCCCGACAAGGCATTCGAATATCACACGTCGCAAAACCACCTTTCGAAATGGCTCTATTCCCGGGGGCTGTTCCCGCTGGCGGCGGCGATCCGCCGGGGCAACAAGAGCCAATTCGCGTCGACCCAGGAACATCGCCAGCGCATCGTCAACCTCATCAAGGATTACCGCACGCTGCTCGGGCAGGGCGTAGTGGCGCGTTTCGACCCGGAAACTTACAGCGACGCGGTGGCCTTCGCACGCATCGGCGAGGGTTCGCTCGGCGGCAAGGCCCGCGGGCTGGCCTTCATGAATTCGATGATCCTCAAGCACCGGCTCTACGACAAGCACGCCAACGTGCGCATCATGATCCCCCGCTCGGTGGTCATCGCCACGGACTATTTCGACGACTTCATCCGCCTCAACGGCCTCAAATACATCATTTCGCAGGAGTTCTCGGACGAGGAGATACTCTCGGAATTCGTCAGTTCGACGGTGCCCGCCAGGTTGCAGCAGGAGCTGAAGGCCTACATCCAGACCGTCCGCACGCCGCTGGCCGTACGTTCGTCGTCGAAGTTGGAAGATTCGCACTACCAGCCCTTCGCAGGCATCTATTCCACCTACATGATCCCCTACGTGGACAACGGGGATCAGATGCTCCGACTGCTGCTCAAGGCTGTCAAGAGCGTCTACGCCTCGGTCTATTTCGCCACGTCGAGGGCTTACCTCTCCTCGTCGCAAAACCTGATCTCGGAGGAAAAAATGGCCGTCATCATCCAGGAGGTATGCGGCACCGAGCAGGACGGCCTCTTCTTCCCGACCTTCTCGGGCGTGGCCCGGTCGATCAACTACTACCCCATCGGCGACGAGGCCCCGGCCGACGGCGTCTGCAACATCGCCATGGGGCTGGGCAAGCTGGTCGTCGACGGCGGCCGTACGCTGCGCTTCTCGCCCCGCTACCCGCAGAAGGTACTCCAGACCTCGACCCCCGAACTGGCGCTGCGCGACACGCAGAACGAAGTGCTGGCGCTGAGCCTCAAGCCCGAAGAGTTCCGCACGTCGATCGACGACGCGGTGAACCTGCACAGGCTGGACATCGCACAGATCGCCGGCCTGCGCAACGCACGGTTCGTCTGCTCGGTATGGGATCGGGAGAACGAACGCATCTCGGACAGCCCCTTCGACCGGGGCCGCAAAGTCATAACATTCAACAACATACTGAAATACAACACCTTCCCGCTCGCGGACATCATCGGCGATATCCTGAGGCTGGGGGCCGAGGAGATGTGCTGCCCCGTAGAGGTCGAATTCGCCGTCAATATGGACGTACAGGCCGGAGAACAACAGATATTCAACCTGCTCCAGATCCGCCCGATCATCGACAACCAGGACAACCGCCCGATCGACTGGAGCAAGGTGGACGTTTCCGACGCGCTGGTATACGGCCAGAACGCGCTCGGGATCGGCATGATGGGCGACATCGCAGACATCATCTACATCAAGAGCAACACGTTCGACTCGCTCTCGACCGAAAAGATCGCCGAAGAACTGCTGGAGCTGAACCGCCGCATGCGCGACGAAAACGCTCCTACATACTCGTCGGTCCCGGCCGCTGGGGTTCGTCGGATCCGTTCCTCGGCGTACCCGTCAAGTGGAACCACATCTCGGAAGCGAAGGTGATCGTCGAATGCGGCATCGAGAAGTTCGAGGTCGAACCGTCGCAGGGCACGCATTTTTTCCAGAACGTCACCTCGCTGGGCGTGGGTTACCTGACGATCAATCCCTTCCGCGGCGACGGTATTTTCCGCGAAGGGGAACTCGACGGCCGCCGCGCGGTCTACGAGGGAATGTTCCTGCGGCAGGTGCGTTTCGAAAAACCCCTGTGGGTCTGCATCGACGGGCGCTCGAACAAGGGTATCGTCAAGGAAGAGGGCGATAAATAATAATTCCGCGGAAAAATTCGCCCCGAAGTTACAATTTATAAGAAATAATATTATATTTGTAATAAAGAAACAACCTTTTAAAACTTCAGGCAATATGGACGTAAACAAATTGATGGCGGAACTTGAGCGCAAGCACCCCGGCGAAAGCGAATACCTGCAAGCCGTGCGCGAAGTTCTCATGACGGTAGAGGAGGCTTACAACCAGCATCCGGAATTCGAGGCCAACCGCATTGCAGAACGCATCGTGGAGCCTGACCGTATCTTCACCTTCAAGGTGGTCTGGGTCGATGACAAGGGCGATGTCCAGGTCAACCTCGGGTACCGCATCCAGTTCAACAACGCAATCGGCCCCTACAAGGG
>JBKSUH010000099.1:0-7104 GCA_047233565.1 Alistipes sp. | reverse complement strand
CGCGGGCGGTCTTTCCGTCGGGGCGGTCGATCGTCATCTCGCTGTCCGTATAACGGAACGTGGCGAAGATGTCCAACCGTTCGACAGGCGTCCACGAAAAGTCGATCTGGTAGGTATCCGTATAGGAACGCTTGTCCGAATTATAGAGCACGATCTGGTCGGCGCTGTACTCCTGGTCGGCGATCACCGAATTGTAGAACTGCGTGCGGAAATAGTCGAAACTCAGCGTTGCGTCGCCGGGACTGACCAGCCCGAAGGTCTGCGTGAGGCTTCCGCCCACCGTAAGTGCCTTCTCCAGCCGGTTGAAACCGTCGAAATCGGGGATTACGATCTGCCGTCCGGTCGCCAGCATACCGATGTTGTCGGTGATGACATTGGTCGAACGGTATCCCAGGCCGGCCGAGCCGCGCAGCGTGGTCGAGGGGGTGATGTTCCAGCGGATATGCCCGCGGGGCGTCACGAAGAACTTGTCATAAAACGCATTGTAATCGCCGCGGATACCCGCCACGACCGAGAACTTGTCCTTGATCGAATAGGTGTACTCGGCATAGGCGCCCACCTCCTGCTCGCTGCGGTCGAAATCGTAGAAACGCGACTTCGCGGCCTCGATCCACGGCGTATTGTTGGCCAGACTCTCGCGGTAATACTGCAGTGCGCCTGCGCGCCGACGATCAGCGACGAACGGTAGGTGAAGTAGTGATTGTACATCAGGTTCATCGCCAGCGCATTCTCGTTGCCCTTGTAGTCGTTCAGACCGAAGTAGGCGTTTTCGTTGAAGTGGTCGAAGTCGGCCACGAACGCGAGGTTCGAACGCATCTCGTCCTTCTCGTCGGGATCGTATACCGAAGGACCGACGGGCGTACCTATTTTAAAATAACCGTTCGCGCCGCGGTTGCGGATCTTCGAACCGTAGAGGGGCATATCGGCGCCCGTCTCCTTCCAGTTCCAGTTCTTCTCCATCTCGCCGCGCATCGAATTCTTGTAGTCGAGCATACCGCCCAGGCGGTTCTCCTGTACGAATTTCCATCCCCAGCGGATCTGCGTACCGTTGTCGGCCGCATAAAGCCACTTGTTGGCCACATTGATCTGGTCGGAGAGCGGCAGGTCGCGGAATCCGTCGTCGTTGTGATCCATCTTACGGACGTCGGTATCCATCGAACCGTGGAGCAGGATGACGCTCGACAGTTTCTTGTCCTTCGTGACGGGGAACGCCGTCGAGATGTTGGCCTCGGGGCGCAGTTCGTCGTCCAGATAGAGGTTCACGAACAGCCTCTCGTCGTCCGTCGGCTTGCGGTGCTCGAGGTTGATCTGCCCCGTGATGGCCTCATGCCCGGCCGTCACCGACGCCACGCCCTTCGACACCTGAATCGAATTGAGCCACATGCCGGGCGTGTAGCTCAGTCCGTAGGGGGCGCTCAGCCCGCGCATGATCGGGCGGTTTTCGTCGAGGATCTGGGTATAGGTACCTGCCAGGCCGAGCATCTTGATCTGCCGTGCGCCCGAAATGGCGTCGCTGTACCCGACGGTCACCGACGCCGAGTTCTCGAAGCTCTCGGCCAGATTGCAGCAGGCCATCTTGCAGAGGCCCGCGAACGAGATCATCTCGCCCTTGACGATGCCGTCACGCTTGACGAAGTTGCCGCTCAGATTACCCTCGACCACCACGTCCTCCAACGCCACGCCTTCGGAAGCGAGCGTGAATTCGATACGCTCCGCACCGCCTGCCACACGCAGCGTGTCGTTCACATATCCCAGATACGAGGCGACCAGATTGTCGTAACCTTTTACCCGATGGAGCAGGAACGCCCCCTGGGCATCGGTGCTGGCACCGATCGTAGTACCCTCCCAGTAAACCGAAGCGCCCACCAGCGGCTGGTTGTCGGCGTCGCGGACTACACCCCGCAAATCCTGTGCGCTGAGGGTTCCGCACACGGCAAGGGAAGAAACAGATAAAATGATTTTGTTGATTTTCATTACATTCCGTTATTGGTTAAAACTATTTGCGGGCGGATGCGCGCAGCATCCGTCCCAAAAAGGTTTCAAGCCAATACGGGAGGGGCGCGGAGTCCCGCGCAGCGGACATGGCTCCGTTCGACGAAGGGGGCGCAGCGTCCGACGGTTTTCTCCCCGCCGAGCGAGATGTCGGCAGGCTCCGGAGCCTCGGCCACCAGCGGGCGGCAGGTCGGTAACCGTACAGCGGGTCGATTTTCGTTGTCCTGCGAGAATGTATAGAGTTCGATTTCGGTCGAATGGTGGTTGCCGCAGCAGGGAGCCTTCAGCGACTCGCCGGCACCCGCGGCATCGGCGCTGTGCTGGCAGTGGTGGCAGCAGACATGCGACGACATCGTGACGCACTTGCACGAAAGCGACACATACGCAGGGCCGCCCCACGCCGTCAGGTAGATGGCGAGCAGCAACAGCGATATGAGTCTTTTCAATTTCATGCTACCTTTCAGGTTTTCCGCCCGTGCGCCGGACACGTGCCGCCGGTTACTCCAGCACGCCGCATTCGGCGAGCTTCGCAGCCCAGGCCCCGGCATCGCGCTGTGCGGTGGCTTCGTCCACGTCGTAACGCTCCAACAACAGGGCGGCTGCGTCCCCGGTGGTAAAGTCCTTGCCGCCGAGCGCCTCCCAAAGATAGAGCGACGAATCGTTGAGCGCCAGGATACGGGTCATGTCGGCACCGCAGCGGCCCGGCATGATAATCACATGCTCCCCCGCCATCTCGCGCACTTTGAATTTTTCGCTTATCTTCATTTGTCGAACGTCTAATCCGATGCAAAAGTATAAAAAATTCCGGGAAACACCTAATTTTTCCTACCTTTGTATTCATGGAAAGGCCAGCGGACAAGATATACGACGTACTGAAACGCTACTGGGGCTTCACCGAATTCCGCCCCGTACAGGAGCGTATCATCCGTTCGGTGATGGACGGGCGCGACACCCTGGCCCTGATGCCCACGGGCGGCGGAAAGTCGCTTACCTACCAGATCCCCGGGCTTGCGCAGGAGGGGCTGTGCATCGTCGTGACGCCCCTGATCGCCCTGATGAAAGACCAGGTCGACCGCCTGCGGGCACGGCACATCCCGGCCGTGGCGATCCATTCGGGGCTCTCGCCGCGTGCAATCGACATCGCGCTGGACAACTGCGTCTACGGCGACGTCAAGTTCCTTTACGTCGCCCCCGAGCGGCTCGCAACGGAGGCCTTCCGCCTGCGCGTCGTGCGCATGAACGTATCGCTCGTGGCCGTCGACGAAGCCCACTGCATCTCGCAGTGGGGCTACGATTTCCGCCCCTCGTACCTGCGCATCGCCGAGCTGCGCGAAAAACTACCCGGCGTCCCGGTGCTGGCGCTCACGGCCTCGGCCACGAAACTCGTGGCCGAAGACATCATGCGCCACCTGCGGTTCGCCGAACCGCATATCCTGCGGAGCAGCTTCGCACGTCCCAACCTTTCGTACAGCGTCCGCCACACCGACGACAAGAACGGGCAGCTGCTGCGCCTGGTACGCAACGTCCCCGGCTCGGGCATCGTCTACGTCCGTACGCGCGAAGGCACCGAGCAGGTCGCCGACATGCTGCGCAGGGAGGGCATAACGGCCGCGGCCTACCATGGGGGCATGGGGCATGCCGAACGCTCGCTGCGGCAGGAGGAGTGGGTCTCGGGCAGGACGCGCGTGATGGTCGCCACCAACGCCTTCGGCATGGGCATCGACAAACCCGACGTGCGCTTCGTCGCCCACTACGCCATGTGCGATTCGCTCGAAAGCTACTATCAGGAAGCCGGCCGCGCAGGCCGCGACGGCGTGCGCAGCTACGCCCTGCTGCTGACCTCTCCCGACGACGGAGGGCGCATCATAAAGCGTTTCGAGCAGGAATTTCCGCCGCTCGAAAAGATCAAGGACATCTACGAAAAGGTCTGCTCCTACCTGCAGATCGGCATCGGCGACGGCGCCGAAGCTTCGTTTCTGTTCAACATCCACGACTTCTGCGCCCGCGAGCACCTCTACTCCGGCACGGTGCAGAGCGCGCTCAAGCTCCTGCAGCAGAACGGCTACATGACGCTGACCGACGCGCAGGAGAATCCGGCGCGAATCATGTTCTGCGTAAGCCGCGACGATCTCTACCGCATCCGTGTCCAGCGTGACGAACTCGACCACTTCATCCGCACGCTGCTGCGCCTCACAACGGCGTCTTCACCGAATTCCGCCAGATCGACGAGGGCGAGATCGCCACGTGGAGCGGCTACACCGTCGAGCGGGTCAAGGAGCTGCTCAAACGGCTCTGGCAGCTGCGCGTGATCCGCTACGTCCCCTCCAACCGCTCGCCGATCCTCTTCATGAACGAGGAGCGGCTTCCCGCGCCGACCTCTACATCTCTCCCGACACCTACAAACGGCGTCAGGAGCTGATGCGCGAACGTTTCGAACACATGCTCGACTACGCCGCCAACGAAACCCGCTGCCGGAGCGCCGTGCTGGAAGCCTACTTCGGCGAGGGCGATCCGCGCCGTGCGGCGTCTGCGACATCTGTCTGGCCCGCCGGCGCCGCAAAACAAAAATCCGCGGACGCCGCCGGCAATGCGGCGGAAAGCCTGCGCAAAGAGGTGCTCGAACGGCTGGCCCAAGGCCCCGCCGACCCGCGCGAACTGGCCGACGGATTTCCGGGCGGCGTGCAGCGGACCGGCGAAGTGATCCGGCAACTGCTCGACGAGGGTCTGCTCGCCACCGGCAAGGACGGGAAAATCAGGCTGAAATAACCCGGCGCCCCGACGCCTGATCGCAAAAAGGTCTGCGAACATGTCGTTTTCCGGAAATAATTCCGTAATTTTGTGGGAACGTTCCATCGCATGACTACGACAAATAATTTTACCGATAAAATAAGCAACGAGGAGACCGCCGCGCTTCCCGCCATCGAATTCAAGGGCGAAATCCGCATCATCGAGCATGAGCGCGACATCGTGCCGGCCTGCAAGTTTCTGATGAAACAGGCCGTCGTGGGCTTCGACACCGAGACGCGCCCCTCGTTCCGTCCGGGCATAAGCTACCGGGTTTCGCTGCTTCAGCTCTCGACTCCGCAACTCTGCTTTCTGTTCCGGCTGAACAAGATTCCGCTGGCCAAGCCGATCCTTCAGGTGCTCGAAACCGACTCCATCCTCAAAATCGGCGCCGACGTGGCGGGCGACCTCCGCTCGCTGCGCCAGATCCGCCACTTCCGCGACGGCGGATTCGTGGACCTGCAGTCCATCGCCCCCAATGGGGCATCGGAGAGAAGAGCCTGCGCAAACTCTCGGCCATCGTGCTGGGGCAGCGCGTATCGAAAGCCCAGCGGCTGAGCAACTGGGAGGCCGCGACATTCACCGACAAACAAAAACTCTACGCCGCGACCGATGCGTGGGTCTGCACGGCGATCTACGACCGACTGCTTCACACACCCCAAATCAAACATCCCGAATTATGACACCCCAAGTATACCTGCGCAAAGGCAAGGAAGAATCGCTCATGCGCCGCCACCCGTGGATTTTCTCGGGCGCCATCGACCACATCAAGGCCGAAGACGAATCGGAAATCACGGAAGGTGCCCTGGTCGAAATATATACCCGCACGGGCGATTTCATCGCCCTGGGACACTATCAGATCGGCTCGATCGCCGTGCGCGTGCTTACATTCGACAAGGAACCGATCGACCAGGCCTGGTGGAACCGGCGCATCGCCGTGGCCTACGACGTACGGCGCACGCTCGGACTCACGGACAACCCCGACACGGACTGCTACCGCCTCGTCCACGGCGAAGGCGACGGGCTGCCGGGGCTCGTGGTGGACATCTACGGCACGGTGGCCGTCGTCCAGTGCCACTCCGTCGGCATGTACCTTGCCCGCCAGGATATTGCGCGGGCGATCCTGGCTGCCTACGGCGACCGCATCACGGCCATCTACGACAAAAGTTCGCAGACGGTGCCGTTCAACGCCCGGCTGGGCGCCGTGGACGGTTATCTGTGGGGCAGCTCCGACCACGAATCGCACATCGTGACGGAAAACGGCGAGAAATTCCTCGTAAACTGGGAGAAAGGCCAGAAGACGGGCTTTTTCCTCGACCAGCGCGAAAACCGCGAACTGGTGAAACGCTACGCCAAAGGCCGCACGGTGCTCAACACCTTCTGCTACACGGGGGGCTTCTCGGTCTATGCCATGGCTGGGGGCGCCGAGAAGGTCTGCTCGGTGGACTCTTCGGAACGCGCCGTCGTGCTGGCCACGGAAAACATGAAACTCAACTTCGGCCCGCAGGCCAACTTTACGGAAACGGCCGCCGATGCCGTGGAGTACCTCAAGAACATCGAAGACAAATACGACCTGATCATCCTCGACCCACCGGCCTTCGCCAAGCACCACAAGGTGCTGGGTAATGCCATGCAGGGCTACAAGCGCCTCAACGCCCGCGCCATCTCGCAGATACGTCCCGGCGGCATCCTCTTCACGTTCTCCTGCTCGCAGGCGGTGTCGAAGGAGCTGTTCCGCACGATGATCTTCTCGGCTGCGGCCATCGCGGGCCGCAACGTGCGCATCCTGCACCAGCTGACGCAACCCGCCGACCACCCGGTGAGCATCTACCACCCCGAAGGCGAGTACCTCAAGGGACTGGTGTTGTATGTAGAATAAGGAAAGAAAGACCGCCCCGAACGGACATGGAAAAAACCGCACACCCGACCTACGCCCACTGCCCGATCCGCCATATCGTCGACCGCTTCGGGGACAAGTGGTCGCTGCTGGTACTCTACAACCTCCATACGAGCGGGTGCCTGCGTTTTTCGGAAATCCACCGCCGGACGGCCGACATCTCGCAGAAGATGCTCACATCGACACTCCGCAAGCTGGAACAGGACGGGCTGCTGTCGCGCAAGGTCTACCCCGAGGTGCCGCCCCGCGTGGAATATGCGCTCACGCCCCGCGGCGAGTCGCTCATGCCCCACCTCACAGCGCTTATCGGGTGGGCAGAGGAAAATTTCGACGCCATCCTCGAAGACCGGGAGCGGGAAAAGATATAGCGACGGCCAGAGCCTGCCCGGCAAATCAAGCGGATACCTGCGGACAGCCCCCTGTCGTCAGCC
>JBKSUH010000098.1:0-7140 GCA_047233565.1 Alistipes sp. | reverse complement strand
CGGCATGGACTTCGTGGCGCTCGAAACCATCCGCTGCCTGCAACGGCTCGACACGAAGAACGAATACTTCATCTTCACGGGCGAAGGCGAAGACCGTTGCCTGGAGGAGAGTCCCAACATGCACATCACAACGCTCCGCTGCCCGAGCTACCCGCTGTGGGAACAGTGGGCGCTGCCGCGGGCCGTGGCCCGCGTGAAACCCGACCTGCTGCACTGCACAAGCAACACGGCGCCCGTATGGGGAAATGCCCCGCTGATCCTAACGCTCCACGACATCATCTTCCTCGAGCAACAGGCCGCGCGCAACAAATCGCTCTACCAGTCGCTGGGGCGCGTCTACCGCCGCCTGGTAGTGCCGCGCATCCTGCCCAGATGCCGGATGGTCATCACCGTCTCGCAATTCGAGTGCGACCGCATCCGCACCGCACTGAACTTCGACCCCGGACGCATCATGGCCATTCACAACGGCTACAACGACCGGTTCCGCCCGATGGAAGGCACGGCGGAAACCGTCCGCAAATACCTGCGAGACCCCGAATACCTCTTTTTCCTGGGCAATACCGACCCAAAGAAGAACACGCCCGGTACGCTGAAGGCCTATGCCGAATACGTACGGCGCTCCGAAAACCCGCTGCCGCTGCTGGTCGCCGACCTCGGGGAACAACCCGCGGAGGCGATCCTGCGGGAGATCGGCGAACCCCGGCTGCGCGGGATGCTCCGCCTGGCGGGATATATCCCCAACAGCGACCTCCCGGCCGTCTACAACGGCGCATCGGCGTTCCTCTCACCTCGCTGCGCGAGAGTTTCGAATTCCGCAGCTCGAAGCGATGGCCTGCGGCACGCCCGTGGTGACGTCGAACACCTCGGCGATCCCCGAAGTGGCCGGTCCGGGAGCAATTCTCGTCGATCCGACTTCGCCGACGGCGATCGCCGACGCCCTGCTGCGCCTCGAAACCGATCCGGCGTTCCGCGCCGAACAGGTCGCCTACGGACTCGAACGGGTCAAACTCTTCTCTTGGGAAGAGACGGCCCGGCAGCTGCTGGCGCTTTACGAATCGCTCGGCAGATAGAGCGCAACCCGCCCGCCGCCCCGAATCGGCGGAGCGGCGGGCGGAACAGGCCGAAGCGGCCGATAAAAAGGAAGGGCGTTGCCCTTCCTTTCCGTTTCCGGTATTTGCGGTCTTATTTTCTCTTCACGAGGTGCTTCTCCACGCCGTGCAGATACCACTCCTGCGCCACCGCGCCGCCCGACTGCGCCCATTCGAGCATTTGGGGATAAGCCTTCAGGAAATCGGTCTTCTCGTAGGCATGCTGAATGTCGAAGGGAATATTGATCGCCCAGACCAGCCCGTCGTTCGAATAGTAGAAGCGGCCGGCTCTGTCGGTATAGGCGCTCTGTCCGGCCAGCGCATTGTAGTCGGCCGTCGCGGCGGGCGTAGGCTCGAAACCGCCCCGGTGGATCTCTATGCGGCGGCCGTCCGATTCCCGGTCGCGGGTCAGGAAGAAATCGAACGTATCGAAAGCCACATCCTCGATGGCGATCGAATTGCGGAAATAGACCATGAACGAAGCCTCGGCAAGCCGGTCTTCGGGCATCTCATAGCCTTCCTCCGTATTTACATAGGCGGCACCCGCAGGGCGGTTGGCGTTTTCACGGATGTTCAGGAACTTCAGCACCGCCGGCTCCTTGACGTAATTCGGAGAGTTGAGCGCGACCAACTCCGCTTCGGGAGCGTTTTTGCTGTTGTAGGGTTCGATCTGGTCGATCTCGCCGCCCTTGACGCCCTTCATCGCAAGACACAAATCGTAGGGAATGGAACCGCCGACCGCCTTCACACGGACGCCGATCAGCATCGCATCGACCTTGTTCTTGTTCTGCATGTAGAGCTGGATCTTGTAGTTGACGACGAAATCGTTGAAATCAAAGTCGCCGTAAGCGGGCCAGAGGTCCTCGAACATCAGCGTGCCCCATCCGTTCCAGCGGGCGGGGATGTAGATCAGCCCTCATCGACGCTGGCTTCGTCGTCATTACCGATTCCGGCGCGGGTGCCGCTCGCCGCTTTCGGATCGAGAGAGCAGAAAGCGCCGTCGGAAGTCACGGGAACGGCCACCTGCGGCGAAACGCCGCTTTCGGTCCGGCAGCTCACACAGAGCGTCCGCGTCGCGGCCGGCACGTTGAGCTTCACCGGATCGGCGTCGCCGCCGACCATAAACGAAGCGAAAGGCTCGGCCCCTGCTCGGCAGCCACATATACGCGGGTGGGTTGCGGAGCGGTGAAATTACAGGCGACCGAAGCCGTCGTTTTCCAACCGAACGAGGAAGGGACGCTCATCTCGCGAATTTTCCGGCATCGTCTGCCGGTCCGGGAGTCGGCGCATCTTCGGCACACCCTGCAAAGCTCAGTGCAGCGGCGGCGAAAAGGAGAATTTTTTCATAATTCAAAAAGTCGGATCATCCGATAAAAGTGTCGCTGGAACAAAAGTAGCGTATATATTCAATTCCGCCAAATTTTCAAACAAAAAGCCCGGAATTTTATGGAAATATGCCAAAAACTGCGCCATAACACACCGGATTTCGCACAACGGAGTTACGTATATCGCAGAAGTTTGCTATCTTTGTGGTTATGATTGAAAAGATCAGAAATAACCCCCGGCTCAAACAATTCGTCATCGGGCTGATTTCGCCGCACAGGCACCCCCGGCCCCGTCTTTGGGTGCGCTGGTTCGTGAACCCTTTTGTTCACAAAAAAGGCCGCGGGGCGCTTATCCGCCGCCATGCGCGGCTCGACGTTTTTCCCTGGCGGCGCTTCGAAGTGGGACGCGACGCCCTGATCGAGGATTATGCGGTCGTCAATAACGGTGCGGGAGACGTAGTGATCGGCGACCAGGCGCGCATCGGCATCGGATCGGTGATCATCGGCCCCGTGCGCCTGGGCGACCGGGCCGGACTGGGCCAGCATGTCTTCATCTCGGGGTTCAACCACGGTTATGCCGACGGGACACGAGACTCGAATGCACAGGAACTCGTGCGCAAAGAGGTGACGATCGGACGTGAATCGCATATCGGCGCCAATTCGGTGGTCGTGGCGGGCGTCACGATCGGCGAACGCTGCCAGATCGGCGCCGGGAGCGTCGTTACCAAGAACATCCCCTCGTACAGCGTCGCCGTAGGCAACCCGGCGCGCGTAATCAAATGCTACGACCCCGAAAAACAGACATGGGTGAAAATCTAACCGGCGCATGAAGATTCTGATCGTCTATACGGCTTCCGGCACTTCGGACAACCCTTTCGTGCGGCTGCTCGCCGACGGCATCCGCGCTTGCGGATACGAGGTCGTGTGCTCGGTCGAAGAGTTCCGCAGCAACGCCGCGGACTACGACATCGTACACCTCCAATGGCCCGAAGAGCTGTTCCGCTGGAAGGCTCCGGCTCCGGCCGACGTCGATACTCTCGAACAGCAGCTCCAGACGCTGAAAAACAACGGAATACCGCTGATATACACCCGTCACAACACCCTGCCGCACCACGGCAATCCGCTCGTGGCAGAGGCTTACGGACTAGTGGAAAGATATGCCGACGCCATCGTACATCTGGGCGACTGCAGCCTCCGGGAATTCACGGCGGCGCATCCGGATTCGAGCAGCTGCAGGTCATGATCCCGCACCACATCTACGAAGGGCTGTACGACATGGACATTACGCGCGACGCAGGCCGCCGCGCGCTCGGCATCCCGGCCGACCGGCTGGTGGTGCTGGCCTTCGGGGCGTTCCGCCACGCGGAGGAGCGCAGGCTGGTATGGGGCGCGTTCCGCCGACTGCACTACCCGGCCAAATTCCTGCTCGCGCCGCGCCTGTGGCCCTACACCCGGCGCGGATCGCGGTTCAAAGGGCTGAAACGGCTCGCCGGACGCCTGCTTTACGCCGCGGCGCATAGCGCCGAAGGCTTCTTCGACAGCCGCATCACCTCGCCCGAACCGCTGATTCCCGACGAACAGCTGCCCTGCTACCTCGCCGCCGCCGACGTGGTTTCATCCAGCGGACGGACATCCTCAATTCGGGCAACGTCCGCTGGCGCTGAGCTTCGGACGCGTGGTGACGGGTCCCGCCAGCGGCAACATCGGCGGCCTGCTCGCCGAGACGGGCAACCCGGCATTCGATCCCGCCGACCCGCGGTCGGTGGATATCGCGCTGGAACGGGCCGCGCGCCTCTCGGCGACGGACCAAGGCGCCCGCAACCGCGCCTATGCGCAGGAACACTTCGGCATCGGACGCATCGCCGCAATGTACGGCGGGCTTTACGAACGACTTTATGACGGAAAACGACAATAAACAACCCCATACGGTAGGGCGTCAGCTGGCTTCGGGCGTCTTCTACACCTCGATCGCGAAATACGCCGGCATCGTGGTGACGCTCGTGGTGTCGGGCGTGCTGGCGCGCCTGTTCACCCCCGAGCAGTTCGGCGTGGTGAACATCGCCACGGTAGTGATCGCCTTCTTTGCCATCTTCAGCGATCTGGGCATCGGCCCGGCCGTCATCCAGCACAAAAACCTCGACAGGCACGACCTGGGCGGGATATTCTCGCTCTCGGTATGGTCGGGGGCAGTCATGGCGCTGCTGTTTTTCGCAGCAGCCGGCACGATCGCCTCTCTCTACGGCGATTCGCAGGTGCTGCGCAACGTCCTGCGCATCCTCGCGCTGAACCTCTTTTTCGCCGCGGCCAACATCGTCCCCAATGCACTTATCCTGAAGGAGAAACGCTTCCGGTTCGCCGCCATGCGGTCGCTCACGGTGCAAATCGCAGGGGGCACGGCTGCCATCGCCGCAGCCTATGCCGGGGCGGGGATTTACGCGCTGACGATCAATCCGGTCTTTTCGAGCCTGATGCTCCTGGCGATAAACTACCGCCAGAACCCGCTGCCGCTGCGCCTGCGCCCGGGACGCAAGGCGCTGGGCAAAGTATTCTCGTTCTCGGCCTACCAGTTCTCGTTCCAGTTGATAAACTATTTCAGCCGCAACCTCGACAAGCTGCTCATGGGACGTTACATGAGCCTCTCGCAACTGGGTTATTACGACAAGTCGTACCGGCTGATGATGCTCCCGCTGCAAAACATCGCCTATGTCATATCGCCCGTCATGCACCCCATCTTTTCGGAGATGCAGAACGACCTGCGCAACTGGCCGACTCGTACCGCAAAGTCGTCCGCCTGCTGGCGCTGATCGGCCTGCCCCTCTCGGTGGTGCTGTGGTTCACGGCGCAGGAGCTGGTCCTCATCATCTTCGGCGACCAATGGCAGCCTTCGGTCCCGGTATTCCGGATTCTGGCGCTCTCGGTGGGCATCCAAATCGTCATGTCCACCTCAGGCTCGATTTTCCAAGCGGCCAACGCCACGCGGATGCTCTTCTTCTGCGGCCTCTTCTCGGCAGCGCTCAACACGGCGGCCATCTGCACCGGCATCTTCGCCTTCGGCACGACCTGCCGTGGCGTGGTGCATCTGCATCTGTTCGCAATCAACTTCATCCAGTGCTATCACGCGCTGTTCTGCCTGACGCTGCGCACGGGGTGGGGCGCCTTCTGGCGCAGTTTCCTCTCCGCCCCTGCTGCTCTCGGCGCTCGTCTGCCGCCGCTGGCGGCCGTCGAATGGCTGCTGCCGCCGATGCCTATGCTCGTGTCGCTTGCGGCGAAAGGCGCCGCGGCGCTGGCCGTGTGGCTGCTCTACATCCAGTTCAGCGGCGAATACGACCTGAAAGAAACCGCCCTCCGTCTCCTCTCCCGCAAAACCGATAACTCAATGAAAGGATTATTCGTCGTCTTCCACGGGTTTTCGGCCCACAGCGGCATCAGCAAGAAGATCTTTGCCCAATGCGACGCACTGCGGCGCAACGGTGCCGACATCGAGTTGTGCCACATCGAGATAGCGCCCGACGGCACGCAGCGCCGAATGGTCGGCGGACAGGCGATCCGCACCTTCGGCAAGGGATTGCGGGCCAAGCTCGAAAAAAGGGTCTCGCTGAGCGACATCACGCGCTACATCCGCCACGAAGGGGTGGAGTTCCTCTACATCCGCCACGACCACAACGCCAGCCCGGTGCTGATCCATTGGCTGCGCAAAGTCAAAACTCGGCGTACGCATCGCGCTCGAAATACCGACCTACCCCTACGACGCAGAATTCGCGCAATCACCCTTCGTGCGCAGGCTGAAACTGCGCATCGACCGCACCTTCCGCCGCCGGATGGCCCGCTGGGTGGACCGCATCGTGACCTTCTCCGACGACCCCGAAATCTTCGGCCGGCCGACAATCCGCATCTCCAACGGCATCGACTTCCGGAGCATCCCGCTCAAGACGCAGCGGCACGGCAGCCCCACGAAATCAGGCTGCTGGCCGTGGCGAACATCCATTTCTGGCACGGCCTCGACCGCGTGATCGAAGGACTGCGGGACTATTACGCCGCCCCGCACCAGTGCATCGTCCGCCTGCGCATCGCGGGCGACGGCGTGGAAACGCTCATCGCAGAGTACCGCCGCATGATCGACGCATACTCCCTGGCAGAGTATGCCGAGGTCATCGGCCCCCGTTCGGGCGCGGCGCTCGACGCCGAATTCGAGTGGTGCGACATGGGCATTGCCAGCCTCGGGCGCCACCGCAACGGCATCACCGGTATCAAGACGCTCAAAAACCGCGAATACACCGCACGCGGCATCCCGTTCGTATACTCGGAACGGGACAGCGACTTCGACGGCATGGACTACGTGATGAAAGCCCCGGCCGACGACACGCCCCTCGACATCGCGGCGCTCGTGCGTTTCTACGACGGGCTGCACCTCACACCCGCACAGATCCGCGGCACGGTCGAGGGACGCCTCTCGTGGGACAACCAGATGAAACAGGTATTAACCGAACTTTTCGAAGCATGACGACCGTAGCGATACTCTTCTGGGCGGGGGTATTCCTCGTCTTCTACACCTACCTCGGATACGGCATCCTGCTGTGGCTGCTGGTGAAGATCCGCGAAGCCGTGCACCCGGCACGGCGGTACGCCTTTCCTGCCGACCCGCCCGAGGTGACGCTGCTCATCGCCGCCTACAACGAACAGGAGGTCGTGGCGGAAAAGATGGCCAACTGCCGGGCATTGGATTATCC
>JBKSUH010000097.1:0-7370 GCA_047233565.1 Alistipes sp. | reverse complement strand
GTATTCCGCCCCGCCCTGCATTTAATTAGTGAAGATAACGCAAAAATAATTATAAATATGAAAAGATTCGGATTATTTCTTCTCGTGACCATGGCTGCGGCCATTTTCACCTCCTGCAACGATTCGGACGGGGACTACCCCAGGCTTTCGGCTTTCGCTTCGGTAAAGCCGCTCGAAAATAACGATTTCTATGTCGTTCTCGACGATGGCAAGACGGTGTACCCGGGCGACAAAAGCCGCATAGGCAGCTATAAGGCCGAGGAAGACCAGCGCGTCGTCATATATTTCAACCTGCTGAATAACAAAGTGGAAGGATACGATTACAACATGGCGCTCTATTACATACAGGACATCTACTCGGGCGGCACGAAAGTCGTGACCACCCAAGAGGAACTCGACGCGCTGGAAGACGACAAAACCAGCTTCAAGGAGGCATTCCTCAACAGCAATTACCTCAATGTCTGGGTCGGGTTCAATGCCTGTGACCTCACGAAACACACCTTCCTGCTGGTACGCAACAACGTGACGGAGATCGCTCCTGAATACACGGAAGAGGGGTACCTGAACCTCGAACTGCGCCGCGACGCCCACGGCGACGAAGGCGGATACAACTACGACCGTTATGTCTCGTTCAAGCTGGATTCCTTCAAGGAGGATCTCGAAGGCAAGAAAGGTATCATCCTGCGTGTGAACACCCGCATGAACGGGGTGAAATACATAAAGATCGGGCTGCCGCGTGAGCAATAGCCGGAGCTTCCGGCAGCGACCCCGGCCCGCATATCCTGCGGGCCGGATTTTTTTTCGCCCCGCCGCGGCAAAGTAGCACAAAATCGTTATCTTTGCAACATGTCAATCGTACGCAACACAGAGAGCGATCTCGAATTCGAAAACAAGATACGTCCGCAGGAGTTGGAAACCTTCTCCGGGCAGGACAAGATCGTCGACAACCTCCATATTTTCATCAAGGCGGCGCTCATGCGCGGCGATTCGCTCGACCACGTACTGCTGCACGGCCCCCCGGGACTGGGCAAGACGACCCTTGCCAACATCATCGCCAACGAAATGCACGCGCAGCTGCGCGTCACATCGGGTCCCGTGCTGGACAAGCCGGGCGACCTGGCCGGACTGCTGACCAACCTCAACCCCGGCGACGTGCTTTTCATCGACGAGATACACCGCCTGAGCCCGATCGTCGAGGAGTACCTCTACTCGGCGATGGAGGACTACAAGATCGACATCGTACTCGACAAAGGCCCTTCGGCACGTTCGATCCAGATCGAGCTGGCGCCTTTCACGCTGATCGGCGCCACGACCCGCAGCGGGCTGCTCACATCGCCCCTGCGCGCACGCTTTGGCATCCAGTGCCATCTGGAATATTACGACGCTCCGGTGCTGGCCGGCATCGTCAAACGCTCGGCGCGCATTCTGGACGTCTCGATCGACGACGACGCGGCGCACGAGGTGGCGCTCCGCTCGCGCGGCACGCCCCGAATCGCCAACGCGCTGCTGCGCCGGGTGCGCGACTTCGCCATGGTCAAGGGCGAAGGGCACATCGACCTCGAAATCACGCAGATCGGACTCGCGGCGCTCAACATAGACTCGCGCGGACTCGATCAGATGGACAACAAGATTCTCGGAACGATCATCGAAAAGTTCGGCGGCGGTCCCGTAGGACTGAACACCATCGCCACCGCCGTCGGCGAGGACGCCGGAACGATCGAGGAGGTTTACGAGCCGTTCCTGATCAAGGAAGGCTTCCTCAAACGCACGCCCCGCGGCCGCGAAGCCACCGAACTGGCGTACCGCCACATGGGATTCACTCCGCCCGGCGGAAGCGACACCCTGCTGTTCTGACCCGTCCGCCCGCCTAACCCTCAAAATCCCATAGCATGCGCCATTTCTCCGCTTCACTGCAGGCCTTCGCCGCCGGAGCACTGTTTCTCACGACAGGCTGCGCCTCGGTTTACACGAGCATTCAAAAGAGCTATCCGGCCCGCATCGAAGGTTCGACTGTGCTGGTTTACGACATGGCGGACTCGCTGCCGGAACCGGCCGAAGTCTTGGGCAGCGTCACGGTCAAGGACAGCGGATTTTCGGTCAACTGCAATTATGCGAAGGTCATGCAGCGGGCCAAGGACGAAACGAACAAAATCGGCGGCAACGGGCTTCATTTGTTCTGGCACAAGGAGCCGTCGGTGCTGGGCAGCTCGTGCCACCGCATCGCGGCCCATATGCTTCTCCTTCCCGACTCGGTCTACACGGCTTCCTATTTCGACAACGTAGCGGCCCAGAACGCCCGGCTGGCGGCATACGGTCTCATACCGGCAGACGGAACAGTTGCGCCGGGGAGGGAGACGCCCAAGGCGGCAAACAACAACACGCTGACATTCAATGCAGGATACGCCTTTATCACCAGTGACTTCTACCTTCCGGCAGGAGTCTCAGGCAATCCCAAGCAGGGACTCGACATCAACGCCGCCTATCAATGGACATCGCGTATCGGAATCGGTTTCGGACTGCGCTATTCGGGGTATTTCACATCGGTCATGAGCGAAGGGGCGAAATTAAAGGTCCGCCTGCACTACTTCGCCCCGGAATTCGTACTGCGGCAGGAGGCAGGCCGCAACCGCAGATGGGCCTTCCACGAGTCGGTCGGCTTGGGATACGCGCGTTATACGGAGCAAATGGGAAGTCTGTCAGGCGGTATCGGCGGACTGGGCTTCCATGTCGAGGTCGGCTTTGAATACAAATTGGCGCAAAACGTCGGAATCGGAGCCAGCGTCGGAACTTACGGCACACGGTTCAGTTCGATGGACGACGCGGTGTCGCAATACAACGACGACCAGAAAGGCGGCATTTCGCGCATCAGCCTCAACGGCGGCCTGCGTTTTTATTTTTAGCGGCAAGTCCCATTAGGGGACGTAGCATAAAACAGATGCGACTATGAATCAACGATCATCTCTGTCTTCACGAATCTGCGGCACGGCGGCGCTCGTCCTGCTGACCTGCGGCGCCGCGCGGCTCCATGCGGCCGCCCCGCAACGGCCGCATCCCGCACGGACATATCTGCGGCGGCTTGCACGCCGGCGGAAGAGCGGGGCCGGACAACGGAAGAGCAGGTGCGAACGGCGGAAACCCCGGCCCGAACTACAGAAGAGCAGGTGCGAACAACGGAAGACCCAGCCCGGACGGCGGAAGAGCCGCTCAGAACGGCGCCGTCGGACGACCGGAGCAAACGCGCCCGGCATCTCGCCCCGCGGGCGTTCGCAGCACACGTTCTTCGCCAACGCCGGGTACACGGCGATCCTCTCCACGATCTACCTCCGCGAAAGTTCTTCCGGTTCGCTGAACGAAGGACTGGAGATCACCGCGGGATACAACTGGACGTCGCGCCGGGGTTTGGGCGTCGGCGTCGTCTATTCGGGCGGGTTCATCTCGGCCCGGCGCGGAGGTTTCGAACGCACCAGCCGCATTCATTACATCGCCCCCGAATTCGTCGCACGGCAGCGCGTCGGACGCAGGTGGCTCTTCCGCGAAAACGCGGGTATCGGCTACGGCCGTTACATCCGCAGCTACGCCGGCCTGACTGGCAGCAGGGGCGGCGTAGAATTCACGAGTCGGTATCGGCCGAATTCATGCTGACGCGCTTCCTCGGACTGGGGGTCACCGTCGGCGGGCAATGGCTGATCGTCGACTCGCCGGACGTGGACGACGGCGCCGAACTGAGCCTGTTCGGCATCTTCCGCTTCCAGTTCGGGGGAGGGCTGCGGGTTTATTTTTAACTCCGCCCCGTACGATGCCCGTTCCGGGACGGAAGGGCGCAATAATTGCAGGTTTTTTCACGTTGTGTCTCGCAGACACAAGCAAAACAGTTAGGATAATGAGAAAAGGTAAAATGGATCAGGAGGCTCTGCGCTATCACAGCGAAGGCCGCCCAGGGAAAATCGCGGTCGTACCGACGAAGCCCTATCACACGCAGCACGACCTGTCGCTGGCCTATTCGCCCGGCGTCGCAGCTCCGTGCCGCGAAATCGAAGCTAACCCCGAAGAGGTTTACCGTTACACGAACAAAGGCAATCTGGTAGCAGTCATTTCGAACGGCACGGCCGTCCTGGGACTGGGCAATATCGGCGCTCTGGCAGGCAAGCCCGTGATGGAAGGCAAAAGCATGTTGTTCAAGACATTCGCAGACATCGACGCTTTCGACATCGAAGTCGATGAGACCGACCCCGAAGCGTTCATCCGCACGGTCAAGGCCATCGCCCCGACCTTCGGCGGCATCAACCTCGAAGACATCAAGGCTCCGGAGTGCTTCGAAATCGACCGCAGGCTGAGTGAAGAGCTGGACATCCCCGTGATGCACGACGACCAGCACGGCACGGCCGTGATTTCGACGGCCGCGCTGCTCAATGCCGTAAAGATCGCCGGCAAGACGCTCGACAAACTCCGCGTGGTGGTCAACGGCGCCGGGGCCGCGGCCATCGCCTGCGCACGGCTGTTCATCGCCGTAGGCGTCCGCCGTGAGAACATGGTCTTCTGCGACAGCCGCGGCGTGGTCACGACTTACCGTACGGATATCAACGAAATCAAACGTGAATTCGCCACCACGCGCCGCATCACCACGCTGGCCGAGGCGCTGCACGGCGCCGACCTCTTCCTCGGGGTTTCGACGGCCGACGTGCTGACGCCCGAAATGCTGCGTACGATGTCGACCGACCCGATCGTCATGGCACTCGCCAACCCCGACCCCGAAATCGCCTACGACAAAGCCGTCGTATCGCGTCCGGACATCATCTTCGCCACGGGGCGCTCGGACTACCCCAACCAAGTCAACAACGTGCTGGGCTTCCCCTACATTTTCCGCGGGGCGCTCGATGTCCGGGCCACGAAGATCAACGAAGCGATGAAACTCGCCGCGGCACATGCGCTCGCCGGGCTGGCCCAGGAACCGGTGCCGACAATGGTACTGCGGGCCTATGCGCTCGAAAAACTCGAATTCGGCCGCGACTACCTGATTCCCAAGCCGTTCGACCCGCGGTTGCTATGTACCGTAGCGCCCGCCGTGGCACGCGCCGCGATCGAATCGGGCGTCGCACGGCAGCCCATCGCCGATTGGGACGCCTACACGGAAAAACTCCGGACGCTGACCGAGATTTAACGATAAGTCGTATATAGAAAAGCCCCCGCCGTCGAGCGGGGTCTTTCTGTTTATGGATATGCGTCGTATGCCCTACGCAAAGAGCGCGGCGAAATCGGCAATCGGCATCGGGCGCACTTCGCAGTCGCCGATTCCCACGGGCAGCACGATGCGCAGCATGCCGTCCTCGCTCTTCTTGTCCTTGCCCACCTCTTTGAGCAGGCGTTTCACATCGACAGGCGGCGTGAGGTCGAAACCCAGCTTCTCCAGCACGTTCACGATCCGGTCGCGGTCGGCAGGCAGCAGAACGCCCAGCTTCACCGCGGCGTCGGCGATCAGGGCCGTGCCGACGGCCACCGCTTCGCCATGATTCATCCGGTTCGAGCACTTCTCGATGGCGTGCGCCAGCGTATGCCCGAGGTTGAGCTTGCGGCGGTCGCCCGACTCGCGCTCGTCGCGTTCGACAATGTCGGCCTTCACGCGGATCGACGCCGAGACGGCATCCGTAAGCAGGTCGGTATCGGAACGCAGGTCGTCGAAAGTCGTGGCTTCGATCCGCGCGAAGAGGTCGGCATCGGCGATGATGGCCGCCTTGACGACTTCGGCCAGCCCGGCGCGGAACTCCCGGTCGGAGAGCGTGCGCAGCATCCCGGGGTCTCAGATCACGAACCTGGGCTGCGAGAATGTCCCCGCCATATTCTTGTAGCCGTCGACATTCACGCCGTTCTTGCCGCCCACGCTGGCGTCGACCTGTCCCAGCAGAGTCGTCGAGACGAACCCGAAATCGAGGCCGCGCATGTAGGTCGCGGCGGCGAAACCCGCCACGTCGGTCACGATACCGCCCCCGATCCCCAGCACGAAAGTCGACCGGTCGACGCCCAGTTCGATGAAGCGGCGGTAGATCGATTCGACGGTTTGCAGGGTCTTGATACTCTCCCCGAGGCCGATCAGCACCGTATCGTAAGGAGCCAGCATCGGATGGTAGAGCCGGTCTATCGTGGCATCGGACACGACGACCACGCGCCCCCCGGGCAGTACTCCCGGCAGGATGTCGGACGTGGGCCCGATATAAATCTCGCTCTGCTGCCGGACATTGAAGATGGGTTCCATAATAATTAAACTTTTTTAATAAGCCAACAAATTTAGTATATTTTCCCGAGAAATTGTTACCTTTGCACCACAAATTCTTTTCACATGCAAAAACTACGCAATATTGCAATTATTGCACACGTGGATCACGGCAAGACCACGCTCGTAGACAAGATGATCCTGGCCGGCAACATCCTGCGCGACAACGCCAAGCAAACCGGCGAGCTGATCCTCGACAACAACGACCTCGAACGCGAACGCGGTATCACGATCCTCTCGAAGAACGTCTCGGTAATTTACAAGGATTATAAGATCAACATCATCGACACCCCGGGCCACGCCGATTTCGGCGGCGAGGTCGAGCGCGTGCTGAACATGTGCGACGGCGTACTGCTGCTGGTCGACGCCTTCGAAGGCACCATGCCCCAGACCCGGTTCGTGCTGCAAAAGGCGCTGGCGCTGGGCAAGAAGCCCATCGTGGTAATCAACAAGGTCGACAAGCCCAACTGCCGTCCCGAAGTGGTCAACGAACAGGTTTTCGACCTGATGTTCACGCTCGACGCCACCGAGGAGCAGCTCGACTACAAGACTATCTACGGCTCGGCCAAACAGGGCTGGATGTCGCACAAATGGAACGAGCCGACCGACTCGCTCGTCCCGCTGCTGGACGCCATCATCGACGAGATACCCGAACCGGCCGTGGTAGAAGGCACGCCCCAGATGCTCATCACCTCGCTCGAATACTCCTCCTACACGGGCCGTATCGCCGTGGGCAAGGTGACGCGCGGCTCGCTCAGGGCGGGACAGAACGTCACGCTGGCCAAGCGCGACGGTGCAACGATGCAGAAGACCAGGATCAAAGACCTGATGGTCTTCGAAGGTCTCGGCAAAAAGAAGGTCGACGAAGTGCCGTGCGGCGAGATTTGCGCCATCATGGGCATCGAAGGGTTCGAGATCGGCGACACGATCTGCGACTACGAGAACCCCGAACCGCTGCCCCCCATCGCCATCGACGAACCGACCATGTCGATGCTCTTCACGATCAACAACTCGCCTTTCTTCGGCAAGGACGGCAAATACGTCACCTCGCGCCACATCAAGGAGCGCCTCGACCGCGAACTGGAGAAAAACCTCGCGCTGCGTG
>JBKSUH010000096.1:0-7388 GCA_047233565.1 Alistipes sp. | reverse complement strand
TCCCCGTTGTCCGGCAGCAATGCCTGGTATAGGGGCTGGGTAGATGCCTCCGATAAGCGTCCCGTTTGATCGGGGCGCTTCTATTTGAGCCTCAGGAAGGAGTAGCCGAAGCGTTCGCAGGCGGCTTTTTCCAGTTCTTCGCGCACCGAGGGGTGGGCGACGGCGATCAGTGCCCGCGCCCGCTGGGCGAGGTTGCGGCCGCGCAGATGCGCAACGCCGTATTCGGTCACGATGTGCTGCACCATGTGGCGGGTCGTCACGACGCCTGCGCCGGGCGTCAGCAGCGCCTTGATCTTCGATTCGCCCTTGGGGGTAGTCGACGGGATGGCGATGAAGGTTTTGCCGCCCTCCGACAGGGCCCCTCCGTACATGAAATCGTGCTGCCCGCCTACGCCCGAAATGATGCGCTCGCCAACCGAGTCGGCGCAAACCTGCCCCGTGAGGTCTACCTCGACGGCCGAGTTGATCGCCATCACGCGCGGGTTCTCGCGGATGCGGAACGGGTCGTTCGTCCATGCCACATCCTTCATCACGAGGTCTTTGCGGTAGTCCATGTAATCGTACAGACGGCGCGAGCCGAGGGCCAGCGACGCGACGGTCGTGCCGGGCATGACCCGTTTGAGCGAGTTGTCGATCACGCCGCTTTTGAGCAGCGGCAGCACGCCGTCGGTCATCGCCTCGGTATGCAGCCCGAGGTGTTTGTGGCCCGTGAGCGCGGCCAGCACGGCGTTGGGGATCCCGCCCACGCCGATCTGCAACGTCGCCCCGTCGGGGATCAGTTCGGCGATGTGGTTGCCGATCCTGCGTTCGATGTCGGTGGGGGTCGCCGAGGGCACTTCGACCAGCGGGTCGTCGACCTCGACGGCCGCGGCGACGCGCGAGAGGTGGATCACGGCGTCGCCGTAGGAGAACGGCATGGCCGTGTTGACCTGCGCGATGACTGTCCTGGCGCATTCCACGGCCGAAACGGCCAGGTCGGCCGAGACGCCGAACGAGCAGTAGCCCTCCTCGTTGGGGCGCGAGAGGTTGAGGATTGCCACGTCGACGGGCAGCGTCCCGTCGCGGAACAGCCCTGGGATTTCGCCCAGGAAGGCCGGGGTCGACTGTCCGTAGCCCTGGGCCAGCCAGCGGCGGATGTTATTGGCCACGAAAAGGCTGTTTACGAGGAACGTGTCTTTGTATTCGGGCCTGCAATAGGGGCATCGGCCCGTCCGACGGCGAATCCGGAGTAGATCTTTACGTCGGTGAGTTCATCGGCACGGTCGGTCATGGCACGGACGAGTACTTCGGGGATCGAGGTGCTGCCCTGAATGTAGACGCTGCTGTGCGGGCAGATGAGCTTTACGGCTTCGGCGGCTGTCGTGAATCGCATAGGCTTATCGGTGGTTTTGCCCGAAGGCGGTTAGGCGTGTTTCGAGCAGCTCGAACTGCTCGGGGCGGTTCAGTTGCGAAACGCAGACCCGGATGCCCGGCTGGCGGCTGCCGGTCGATGTGAGCGATATGGCGCAGATGCCGTAGAGGAGCAGTTCGCTCAGCAGCTCCGAGCTGGTCAGATCGCCGTAGCCGACCGTGTAGAAGAATCCGTCGCTTACCGCCTCGTCCTGATCCTTGTCGTAGACGATGCGGAAACCGTGGCGCAGGAACAGCTCCTTGGTCAGCCGTGCGCGGCGTGCGTATTCCGACGTTTCGGCCACGAAATCCAGCCGGCCGTCGGCCGCGGCGCGGAACATGGCCGCGAGGGCGTACTGGGCTGAATGGCTCGTGCCCGACGATGCCGCATAGAGTATCGTCAGCACATAGGCGTCGCCCAGACGGGCCATGCCGTAACGCTCCCGGAGCGCGGGATACTGGCGGGTGTAGAGCGTGTCGGAGATCGCCGCGACGGCGATGCGCTGTCCGGCGTAGCTGAATATCTTCGACCCGGAGATCATCAGGATATAATTCTGCGTATAACGGGCGACGCTGGACTGATAGGGCGCTTCGAAAGGCCGTCCCAGCGGTTTGCGGAAGTCCATGCAGAGGTAGGCCAGATCCTCGATGACGATGGCGTCGTACCTGCTCGCCAGTTCGCCGACGGTGCGCAGCTCCTCTTCCGTGAGGCAGATCCATGCCGGATTGTTGGGGTTGGAGTAGACGATGGCCGCCACGTCGCCCTGCGTGAGGTAGCTTTCCAGCTTGGGACCCAGCTTTTCGGCGCGGTACTCGTAGATGTCGAACGAAGCGTGCGGGATATTGAGGATATGCACCTGATTGCGCTGTACGGGGAATCCGGGGTCGATGAAGAGGATTTTGTTCTTCTTCGGGTCCAGCTGCGAGCAGAGCAGGAACAGCGTGAAACTGCCCTGCATCGAACCGACGGTCGGAATGCAGCCCTGCGGTGCGACGCCGATGTCGAGGAACGCGCGGATGAAACGCGAAGCCTGCTCCTTCAGTTCCGGAATGCCGGACATGCTGGGGTACTGCGACGCCACGCCCTGCCGGAGGGCTTTGCATTCGGCTTCGACGCCGACCTGTTCGGGCGGGAGTCCCGGCACGCCCATTTCGAGGTGCAGGAATTCCATCCCCGTCTGCGTTTCCATGACGCGGGCTATGTCGCCCGACTGGCGGATCGTCGCCTGGGCGATGTCCGCAATGTCCATGCGCTCCAGCGCGGAGTCGAGCACGGAGCGGTCTATCGGCAGCCTTCCCATTGTGCGGTCTGTTTTTGTGCGTATGCGTAGCCTGCGCGGAATGCCGCGAGGTTCGTGTCGACGATGGCGTCGCCCTTGCGGGCGAAAATGGCGCGTATGCCCGCTTCGAGTTTTTCGGGTGCGATGCCCAGGAACGGTGCTGCGGCGCCCAGCAGCACGATGTTGGCGGCACGGGGCGATGCGGCCTGGCGGGCGATGGCATCCACGTCGAGCGCCACGCTGTGCGGCAGGGAGGCTATCTCCCGCCCGAGCGTATCGGCATCGGGATAGTCGGGGATGTTGACCAGCGGGGCGGTGTTGGTGATGACCCAGCCCCTCCTTCGAAAGCCACGGCAGGTAGCGCAGGGCTTCCATCGGTTCGAGCGAAATGATGATGTCGGCGACGCCCCGCGCAATGAGGTCCGAAGCGATTTCGCCCGACGCGATGCGCAGGTTCGACTGTACGTCGCCGCCGCGCTGGCTCATGCCGTGGACTTCGGCCTGCTTGATGCTGAGGCCTGCGTCGAGGGCCGCTTTGCCGATGACGGTGGCGATCGAGAGGATGCCCTGTCCTCCCACGCCCGAAAGTATGATGTCCTTTTTCATAAGTGTTCCGTTGTTTGCTGGTTGGTGTTCGTTGCCGCGTTTTTCCGGTCGCGTGTTTGCCGCCGTCAGTGCCGTCGGCCCTATTGTTTCTGTTTGGTTGCGTTGTGCCGTTTGGCGGTCTGTATGCATTCGCGGCGGGGGATGATGACCGAAACGCCGTCGTAAGCGATCTCTTCGCGGAGCATGGCCTTCATCTCTTCGCGGGTTCGGGGCAGCGGCACTACGACGCGGATGTGGGCGGGGTCGACGCCCAGGCCGGCGCATATCTGTTCGAGGCGTCCCGTGCCGGCCGAATCCTGGCCTCCGGTCATGCCGGTGGTGAGGTTGTCCGAAATGACGACCGTGATGTTCGTCCCCTCGTTCACGGCGTCCAGCAGCCCGGTCATCCCCGAGTGGGTGAAGGTAGAGTCGCCGATGACGGCCAGGGCGGGGTGCTGTCCGGCGTCGGCTGCGCCTTTGGCCATGGTGATCGAGGCCCCCATGTCGACGCATGCGTCGATGGCGTGCAGCGGCGCCAGCCACCCCAGCGTGTAGCAGCCGATGTCGCTGAAAACCTTGCCCGCGGTATTCTCGCGATCACCTCCGTCAGGCCGTGTACATGTCGCGGTGTCCGCATCCCCGGCAGAGCGCGGGCGGGCGGGTACGACGATTCCGCTTTGCGGCGTGCGTCCGGCGGCGCCTGCCGGAGGGCCGCGCACGCTGTCGGGCGTCATCCCCGGTGCGGGGCAGCGTCGGTCAGGCGTCCGCGGATCGCCACGGGATTGGGCAGCACGCCCCGACGATCTCTTCCACGACGGGCTGGCCTCTTCGAGGATCAGCAGCGTGCCGCACTCGGCGGCGATACGGCGCACCAGCGTGGGCAGCGGGTACTGCGCGATTTTCAGCACGGTGACATCCGGCGGGGTAGTTCTCCATCAGGTAGTTGTGTGCGATGCCGCAGGCGACGATGCCCAGCCGTTTGTCCGACCTCCGTATAGGCGCTGAACGGGCTGGCGGCGGACTCCTCTTCCAGCCGGGCGTAATCCCCTGGCAGCGTCTGGTATCGCACGCGCGATTTCGGCATCAGCACCCACTGGCGGGGCTACCGGGATGGCTCAACGGGCTTTCGGCGCGCGCCTCGCCTGTTCGACGACGGCCCGCGAATGGGCCATGCGGGTCGTCAGGCGCATCAGCACCGAATCCGGAACTGCCCGAGAATGAAGGCGGCCTCGCCATGTCGTATGCTCTGCTGGTCCGCACCGAAGGTCGGCACGAGGCGAATTTCCCGCAGAAGCGCGAATCCTGTTCGTTCTGCGACGAGTGCATCGAGGGGTCGTCGGCTGCCACGACCACCGCCCGCCGTTGGCCCGGTCATCGCCGAGTTGACGAAGGCGTCGGCCGCCGTTCAGCCCCACGTGTTTCATGCAGACCAGCGCGCGCTTGCCGGCGAACGACATGCCGAGCGCCTCCTCCATGGCCGTCGTTCGACGACCACGTGCGGTGCACGTTGCGCTGCGCAGCCAGGGATGCTGCTGGTGTATTCGTGATTTCGGTCGAGGGTGTGCCCGATAGCATAGACACCCGACATCCCGCGTGGAGCGCCCCAGTGCGAGGGCTTGTCTGATAAGAGTTCTGTTTTGCCATGAGCACGGTCTGGTTCACTTTTACAAATTTAGGAAAATTTAATTAAAACTAATATTTGGCGATAATTTATCAGACATTCGGCTGGAATCGGGAAAATATAGGTTTCGACCCGGTTTCTGTTGAAAACGTAAATGGCCCGGGACGCCGTGTGCGGCCCGTATCCGGCCTTCGGCTTTTCCCGGAGGCGGGACTTTGCGGAGCGGAATCTGCGGGGCGTTCACGAAATCGCCGGAATTGTTTGGTTTGATTGGTTTTTTTGCGATCTTTGTGCTGCAAAAGAATAACCCATGAACAACTCGCCGAACATCAAACAGGTGGAAACCGTCCTGAAATACATCAAGAATGAGCTTTATTTCGACGTTTGCAGGGGCGAACGCCTCCCGGCCGAGCGGCGGCTGGCCGACATGTTGGCGTCGGCCGCGCCCACGTGCGTGCGGCGTTTCAGAAACTCGAATTTACGGCATCGTCCAGACCCCAGAGCGGCACGGTGGTGCCCAGAGAAGATGCAGGTGCTCGAACGCATGATCACCGACGCGCTTCAGATCAGACAGCATGATTTTCGCGTCGCTGGTCTACGTGCGTGTGCTGCTCGAAATCGAGGCCATCAAGCCTGCGCCCGCAACCGTATGGCGGAGGATCTGGAGAACATCGAACGGCGCTGGAGGAGTGCGAGGCGAAATTTATACCGAGGAGCGTGTCTCGAAGGACTTCGCCTACCACCAGCTACCCGCGGGCGCACAACCGTGATCGCGTCGATGCTGTTGGTCATCACGCCCGACGTGTTGCGTTATTACCAGCGTTACCGTGTTGCACGGTTCCGCAGGAGGAGGTCTATTTCGAGCATCGCGAACTGCTGCGCTGCGTCCGCGAAAGGACGAGGAGGGGGCCGTCGCGATGCAGCGCCGCCACCTCAAGTCGTTGAGCGAATTCGCTGCGGCCTTCAACGACGAGAACCATTTTCGAATAGCGCTCCTGCCGTCCCGAAACGACAAACGGCTGTCCTCCGGGGACAGCCGTCGCTGTGTTTGGCTGCGTCACGTGCTACCCGCAGAGCCAGTCGCGCAGGATTTCGGTGTTTCCACCTCCCGGCAGCTGACCGAAGCGAGCAGTTCGCGTCCTTGTTGGGTGAGTGGTAGTACATCTGGCGCCGGTCCTCGTTGCAGAGTTCGCGGGTCACCAGTCCTTTCTGTTCCACCGAGCGAGCACTTTCGAGGTGTTCGACGGCGTGAGTCCCAGCAGTTCCCCAGGCCTCCCGGGCAGACGCCCGGTTTTCGAGAGGCTGCACAGCGTCATGCCTCGTTCAGCAGATGTAGCGTTTTTCGAACGCGCTGAACTGGTGCACGGCGCGCTGAAGGTCGCGGATCTTACAAAGTTTGTCCATGTTCCTTCGCTTTATATACCGCCTGCATGCCGCAGCGTTTCACGCATTTGCCGCATTCGATGCATTTTCCGGGGTCGATCCGCGGAAGGAGTCCTCCTGAGATCATACCCGCGGGCAGATCGACAGCGGGCAACGGTGGTTCTGCGCATAGCAGGGCGTCGACCGTCAGCGCCATTATTTACCCAGCATCACTTTGTCGATGGCCTCCTTGAGCGACGCCTTGGGCAGGGCACCCTGTGCGATCTGGGGCTTGCCGCTGGTGGGGATGAAAAGCAGCGTCGGGATCGAGCGGATGCCGAACGCGGCGGCGAGTTCCTGCTCCTCTTCGGTATTCACCTTGTAGATGTAAATGCTGTCGCCGTACTCGGCAGCCAGCTCTTCCAGAACCGGGGCGAGTGCCTTGCAGGGGCCGCACCACGATGCGTAGAAGTCGATGAGCGCCGGTTTGTCGCCGAGGTACTTCCACTCCGTAGGGTTCGTTTCGTAATTTGCGACTTTGGTCAGGAAATCCGCCTTGGTCAGTGCGATCGTTTTCATGGTATTCTCTTTTTTAGTGTTGTTTTCCTTGTTGCTGCCGTTTGCGCAGGCTGCCAGGCCGAGCATGCACATCGTGGTCAATAATAGTTTTTTCATGGTCATTATCCGTTTTTATAGTTCTTCTGTATCAATAACGATGCAAAGATATAGAATATTTTCCATTAAAACAAATTTCCTGTGGAAAATAATTGTCGGATAAAAAATGAATTATTAAAATGCCGGGAGCGCGATAGTCGTTATAATAACAATCGAACCGATCCGGAACGAAAGGTTCGATTGTTTTTGGGGGTTACCACAATTCCATCTGAACGGCTTCGATATGGCACTTTTCAGGGATGTAGATGCAGCCGGGATTCTCCCGGATCGTCCGGGTAATGAAATCCCTGAATTTTCGTTCAGAATCTTCTTCGTTGAATATGTCCCTGCCGATTATTTCATTTAGGGCGACCCAGTTGAACGTATTGGCTTTGTTGAAGAATCTTCGGAACCATATTCTTATTTCTGTTCCGTTCCGCACGCGGATGCTGGAACTGTTTTCCGAATTGTTGCTTGTCTTCACCTGGAGTAAAGAG
>JBKSUH010000095.1:0-7393 GCA_047233565.1 Alistipes sp. | reverse complement strand
GATTCCACCCCTGTCGGAAAAACCTTCGGCAGGGGTGTTTTCCTTTCCCAGTGGCTTGCGTTTCCGGTGTTTCCGTTCCCGCTGTTTCGGATCCCGCCGGCTTGCCGGACTGCCCGTTTTGTACTTTGGCCGGGAGCGGGCACGAAAAAGCCGCCGGGGAACCGGCGGCTTTCGTTATCCTGGAGCAGGGGCGGTTTAGTACCCGAAAATCTCCTCCTGTGTCACGGTCTGGATCGGGCCGAGGGTCTTGAGGTAGTTCAGGTCGAGATCCTGGATGTCGCCCAGAATGCCGTAAACGTATTTGCGTCCCTTCACCCATTTTTCCTGTGCGGCCTTGACGTCGGCGAGCGTCATCTGCTGCGCTTTCTCGAAGATTTGCTTTCCGCGCGGCTCCGTCAGGCCGAGGTCGCGCATGCGGATGTAGCTCCACAGTACGCCGTCCTTCACCGTGCGCTCGGTGCGCAGGCGCGAGATAAGGGCCTCCTTGGCGATGTCGAACGCCTTTTCCGATTCGGGCATGTTGTTGATGATCTCGTCGAATGCCTCGATGGCCTTCTGCATTTTGTCGTTCTGCGTGGCGATGAAGGCCATGTAGTAGCTGTAATCGCCCTTGGCGTTGGTCGGGATGGCGAGGTTGGCCCATGCCGAGTAAGCCAGGCCGCGGGCTTCGCGCATCTCCTGGAAGACGATGGTGTTCATGCCTCCGCCGAAATACTCGTTGTAGAGGGTGATCTGCGGGTCGGCTGCAAGGTCGAATTTCTCGCCGCGGTTCGAATACTGCATGTAGTAGAGCTGCTTGGCGTCGTACTGGGCAAGCATGACCTTGTTTTCATCGGTGGGTTGCAGCGTGCTGAACTTTTTTTCCAGCGGCTGGAGGTCGGCTGCCACCTTGTGGTGTGCGGCCAGGGCGGCTTTCACTTCGGCCTCGTCCTGCGGGCCGTAGTAGAGCACCTCGTGCTGCTTGCCCATCAGGTCGCCGATCTTTGCGAGCAGCTGTTCCGAGGTCAGCCCCTGCAATGCCGGGTCGGTGAGCGTGGTGCGGCGGATGAAATCGCTGCCGTAGATCATGTAGCGCTGGAGCGCTCCGAAGCAACGGCTCTGGTTGAGCTTGGCGTCGGCGCGGCTCTTTATCATGTCGCCCTTGAGGTTTTGCAGGATCTCCTCGTTGGGCTGCGCCCCGGCGATCAGCCCTTCGACGATTTCCATCGCCTTGCCCATGTTCTCGCTCAGTCCGGTGATCTGGATAGAACTCTGGTTGGCCCCGGCGTTCATGTAGAACGAGCAGGCGATGTCGTACATCTCCGATGCGATCTGCTCGGCGCTCATCTTGTCCGTTCCGAGGTAGCTCAGGTAGTCGAAGGCGAGGTTGAGTGCCGGGTCGTTCTCCGTACCCGTGTTGAATACGTAGATCAGCGTGAAGATGTCGTTGGTTTCGTTTTTCTTATACAGCACGTTGACGCCCTTCTGCGCCTCGAACTGCGACATGTCCTTCTTGTAGTCCACGAATACCGGCTCGATAGGCTCGACCTTCGAGTTCTGTATCTCGGTGAGGAACTCGCTCTGCGAGTCGCGGTTGGTCACGATCGGCGTGATCTTCGGGGCTGCGATCTTCTGCTCGTTGGGGTCTTTGCCTTCACGCTTGTAGACGATGGCATAACTTTCGGGGCCGAGGTATTTGTTGGCCCAGTCCACGACGTCCTGCTTGGTGATCTTCGACATGCGGTCGAGCTGCTGCACTTCGTCGGCCCAGTCGGCGCCGTTGATGAACGAGTAGACGTAGAGCATCGCGCGGCTTTCGTTCTCTTCGAACGAACGCATCATCTGCATCTTGTAATTGTTGATGGTCGCCTCGATCAGGCTTTCGTCGAAATCCCCGTTGCGCAGCTTGGCCACTTCGGACAGCAGCATGTCGCGTACTTCGTCGAGCGACTGCCCGGCCTTCGGGCGGCCTGCTACCAGGAACGTCCCGTAATCGGGCTGCGTCGAGGCATAGCCGTAGGCCGAGAGCACCTTCTGCTGCTGGTTCAGGTCGAGATCGATCAGTCCGGCCTGTCCGTTGTAGAGGATCGAACCCACGATGTCGCTGATGTCGGTCGATTTGTCGTTCGCGCCCGGCAGACGCCAGCCCAGCATGACGTTGGCCGCTTCGAGTCCGTAAACCTCCTTCACGACGGGAGCCGTGATCGGCTGTTCGGGCTCGAAGTGCAGCTTCGGCAGGTTGGGGTTCGGCTGCATGTCGCCGAAGTATTTTTCGATCGTGGCGACCATTTCGTCGGGATCGAAATCACCCGATACGCAGACGGCCATGTTGTTGGGCACGTAGTAAGTCTTGTGGTAATTCTTGACATTGGTGATCGAGGGGTTCTTCAGGTGTTCCTGTGTACCCAGTACGGTCTGCGTGCCGTAGGGATGGTGGGGGAACAGGGCGGCGTCCATGGCCTCCCAGACTTTGCGGCTGTCCTGCGTCAGGGACATGTTCTTCTCCTCGTAAATAGTCTCCAGCTCGGTGTGGAAGCCGCGGATCACGGGGTTCTTAAACCGGTCGGCCTGGATCCTGGCCCAGTTGTCGATCTCGTTCGAAGGGATGTCCTCGACGTATACGGTCATGTCCTGCGACGTGAAGGCGTTGGTGCCGTTGGCGCCGATGGCCGACATCAGCTTGTCGTACTCGTTAGGGATGGCGATTTTCGAAGCCTCGTAGCTGATCGAGTCGATGCGGTGGTAGATCGCCGCACGCTCGGCCTCGTCGGTGGTCTTGCGGTAAACTTCGAAGAGGTTTTCGATCTCATCGAGCATCGGTTTCTCGGCTGCGAAGTCCGATGTGCCGAACTGCTGCGTCCCCTTGAACATCAGGTGTTCGAAATAGTGCGCCAGTCCGGTGGTCTCGGCCGGGTCGTTCTTGCCGCCCACGTTCACGGCGATGTAGGTCTGGATGCGCGGCGTCTCCTTGTTGACGCTCATATAGACTTTCAGCCCGTTGTCCAGGGTGTAGATTTTGGTGTTCAACGGATCGCCCTTCACTGTTTCGTACTTGTACTTAGAATTAGAACAAGCCGCGGCCAGCATCGCTGCGATGACTACCGCAAAGAGTAGGAGTTTTTTCATTATCGAAAGGGTTAAAATAGAGTTGCGAACCAGTCCCGTACGGCGGGGTATGTGTCGGCCGTGACGTGTATGAGCATCCCGACGGCAGCCACGACCTTGAGCCCCGTGCCGACGACGAACGAGAGAAAGGAACCGAAGCCTACGAGGATTGCCTTCGGGAAGTCCCCGCGGTCGTTGAGCAATTCCCCCGCCACGGCGCCGACGAACGGCCCCAGGATGATGCCTATGGGCGGGAAGATGAAAAATCCGGCGAATACGCCGACCGTGGCCCCGATGGCGCCCGCCCGCGAGCCGCCGAATCTGCGGGTCATCCACGCAGGCAGGAAATAATCGGCCACGCTGACGGCCACGGTGATGGCCAGCCATATCCATATGGCAGAAGCCGACATGTGCGAATAGGAGGTGAAGTAGGCGCACAGAAGCCCTGCGTAACTGAGCACCACGCCCGGCAGGGCCGGGACGATACAGCCGATGATGCCGACGATCGAGAGCAGAAATGCTGCGACGGAGAGTGCTATGTCCATAATATTCAGCAGTGGAAAAATATCCGTTATTTAACAAAGGTAAGCATTTATAGCAAAAAAATCTCCCTTTAGGGGAGATTTTTTACTTTTCCGGCCTTTCCGGCCGGCGGTTCCGGATGCGTTATCCGATCAGATGGTTGGTAGCCGTGTCGGGGAAGATGACCCAGGGTTTGAACTGCTTGGCATCCTCGAAATCCATCAGCGCATAGGATGCGATGATGATGACGTCGCCCACCTGTACTTTGCGTGCGGCGGCGCCGTTGAGGCAGATACAGCCGCTTGCGCGTTCGCCCTTGATGACATAGGTTTCGAAACGCTCTCCGTTGTTGATGTCCATGATCTGGACTTTCTCGCCCTCGATGATGTTGGCGGCTTCCAACAGCGCCTCGTCGATGGTGATGCTCCCCACGTAATTCAGGTCGGCCTGTGTGACCGTCACGCGGTGGATTTTGGATTTGATGACTTCAATCTGGAATTTCATTATCGGATACAGATGTTGTCGATTAAACGAATATCTCCCGCCTGTACGGCGATGCAGCCCTGGATGCGGGGGGAGTCGTCCCAGGTGGCGACCTCCTGCATCGTCCGTGCGTCGACCGACTGGTAATAGATGACCTTCAGCAACGGGTTGCGCTCCACCTCGGCCGTGACCCACGCCTTGAGCTGGGCAGGTGTCATCTCCTGCGATTTGGACACTGCGGCGTGCAGCGTGGCGTAGATGTGCGGCGCTGCGGCCCGGTGCGCTGCGTCGAGCAGCGTGTTGCGCGACGAGAGGGCCAGCCCGTCTTCGCCGCGGACGATCTCGCATTCGACGATCTCGACCGGAAGCGACAACTGGTCCACCATCGCCTTGACGACGGCGATCTGCTGGAAATCTTTTTCCCCAAAGTAGGCGCGCGCCGGGCGTACGATATCGAACAGCCGGCTGACGACCTGCGCCACGCCGTTGAAGTGACCGGGGCGTGTGGCGCCCTCCATCACCTTGTCGATCTGTCCGAAGTCGAACTGACGGCCGTCGGTTCGGGGTATATCTCCTTGACCGAAGGCATCAGCACGAAATCCGCGCCGGTCCGTTCCAGCAGACGCGCATCGGCCTCCGGGGTGCGGGGATAATGTCTCAGGTCGTTTTTGTCGTTGAATTGGGTGGGATTGACGAAGACGCTCACCACGACGGTGGCGTTCTCCCGGCGGGCGCGCTCGACCAGCGAGCGGTGTCCCGCATGCAGGGCGCCCATCGTCGGGACGAACCCGATTCCGGACTGCTCCGCAGTCTCCAGCTCCGCGCGGAGCTCTTTGACGCTTGTGAATATTTTCATCTCTTCTGAAACGAACTTGCGGGGCAAAGGTATGAATTCCCGCAAACATAACGAAGAAAAACGGAAAAAAGCGCCGGACACTCCGGCGGCGGCGTTCCCCGGCCGGAAACGCTTCTGCGGGGCGTTTTACCGCCTTCGGACAGGGCGCCGCCGCGCTGCGGACAAGCCGTTCGTGCGAAAAGATGTGGAATTCGTTGAATATATTTCGGGGAATGGCAAAAAGCGACTATATTTACAGATATTTAGACCCAAGCGGGAATGCCCGTCGCCCGCATCGGCAGATGCGGGAGTCGGGCCTTCGTTTCCGCAATACACTGATAACCGCTCTCTCCGGGGCCGGAGACGATTTTTAATTGACTATGAAGAAAATCTTACTGTGTCTGCTTGCCCTTGCGGCCGGGCTGACCGCTTTCGGACAGAACGAAAGCTCGTTCGGCGTTCGTGCCGGTCTCAACGTGGCTAATCTCCATCTCAGCGCAGGGGGCCTGAGCGCGTCGCTGGACTCGCGCGCCTCCTATCATGTGGGCTTTGCCTATCAGCAGCCCCTGCTGCGGGTGCTTCCCCTATTTCGAAACGGGACTTTACCTCTCCGGACGCGGGGCGTCGGTGACGGCGGGCGATCTGGATTTGGGCGTGGAAGGAAAGGCCAAATTCAATATGCTGTACCTGCAGGTTCCGGCTGTGGTGAGCTGGCACTTCAATATTAAAAGCGTCTCGATCCAGCCAGCCGCCGGCGGTCTATTACGGTTTCGGCATCCACGGCAAGCTCAAGGGCGACGCCGCGAAAGTCGATCTGTTCAAGGAGATTTCAGTGCCCGTCGAGGACGGCTCCGTTGAAGGCCAAGTGTTCAAACGTTCCGATTTCGGACTGCGCTTCGGCGTAGGGGTTACCGTCATGAAGCATTACTATGCGGGCGTCGGCTACGATCTCGGCCTGCTCAATATCTCCAAGGATTCGGGCGAGGGCAAGATAAAGAACGGCAGTTTCTTCATTTCGCTGGGTTACAACTTTTAGTCCCGCTGCCTGCATAAACGGTGCGCATGTCCTTCGGGATGTGCGCATCTTTCGTATTGTTTTGTCCGTTTTTGCTATCTTTGCCGAAGAGAAACCCCGGCTTGGACAGTCGGTGTCCCGGCAGGGCCGGTCGGCGGCTCTGCATTCGGCTTGCGCTGTCCTTGCACGGCGGGCGCTTCCCGGCGGAATCGGTTCCGGCCGTTTGCCGGGAGCGTGCCGCTTTGGCGAGAAATTCCAAACCCGAACGATATGAAAAATTTATTGACGTTTGCATCTATGACTGTTACCGCTCTCGCACTGACCTCGTGCGGCGGGGCTTCCCGAAGCGAAACCCCGTGGATCGTCGACCGTTTCGACGACATCAAGGTCATCCGTTACGAAGTCCCCGGCTTCGAGCAGCTTCCGCTGGAGGAGAGGAGCTGATCTATTATCTGGCCGAAGCGACCAAGTGCGGCCGGGACATCCTTTTCGACCAGAATTTCAAATACAACCTCGCCGTGCGCCGTACGCTCGAAACGGTTTACGAGAACTACCGGGGCGATCGCTCGGCGGCCGAATGGAAGGCCTTGGAGAAATACCTGAAAAAGGTGTGGTTCGCCAACGGCATTCATCACCACTATTCGAACGACAAGTTCGTCCCCGGGTTCACCGAAGGTTACCTGCTCGACGTGATAGAGACGATCCCCGAGGAGAAGTTCGGCGACCTGAACCCGCTGCGCGGCGAGGTCTGCAAGGCTATCTTCGATCCGGCGCTCTATAAAACGCGCCTGAACCAGACGGCGGGCGAAGACCTGATCGCCACCTCGTCGAACAACTACTACGAGGGCGTGACGCAGGCCGAGGTCGAGAAATTCTACGCCGACATGGTCGATCACAACGACCCGGAACCGATCTCCTACGGCCTGAACTCCAAGCTGGTGAAGGAGAACGGCGTCCTAAAGGAGCGCGTATGGAAGATAGGCGGCATGTATTCGCCCGCCATCGAGAAGATCGTCTACTGGCTCGAAAAAGCGCAGGCCGTAGCCGCCGAACCGCAGAAAAGCAATATTGCTGCGCTGATCGAATATTACAAGACCGGCGACCTGCGCGAGTTCGACCGCTATAATATCGGCTGGGTGAAGGACACCGTGTCGAACGTCGACTTCGTGTATGGCTTTATCGAGGATTACGGCGATCCGCTCGGCCGCAAGGCTTCGTGGGAGGGCATCGTGAATTTCATGGACAAGGAGGCCTGCCTCCGTACGGAGGTGATTTCGGATATCGCGCAGTGGTTCGAAGACCATTCGCCCGTTGCTCCCGCCTACCGCAAGGAGAAGGTGAAGGGCGTTTCGGCCAAGGTCATCACGGTGGCGATGCTGGGCGGCGACTGCTATCCCGCCACGCCCATCGGCATCAACCTTCCCAATGCCGACTGGATCCGCAAGGAATACGGT
>JBKSUH010000094.1:0-7405 GCA_047233565.1 Alistipes sp. | reverse complement strand
GCACGGCCTATCTGACGGGGTTCCGCTGGGGACTGGACAACGGGTTCGACTACATCTGCGAAATGGACTGCGACTTCTCGCACAATCCCGACGATCTGCTACGGCTGTACCAGGCTGCGGCCGAAGGGAACGACGTAGTGGTAGGTTCGCGTTACGTGCAGGGCGTGAACGTCGTGAACTGGCCGATGTCGCGCCTGCTGATGTCCTACTTTGCCTCGATGTACGTACGCATCGTGACCCGCATGCCCCTGCGCGACGCAACGGCGGGGTTCGTCTGCTACTCGCGCCACGCGCTGGAGACGATCGACCTCGACGCCGTGAAGATGAAGGGATACGGGTTCCAGATCGAGATGAAATACTCGGCGTGGCGGCTGGGGCTGAAACTCAAGGAGGTATCGATCATCTTCGTCGAACGCCGCGAGGGCACCTCCAAGATGAGCGGCGGCATCTTCCGCGAAGCGTTCTTCGGCGTGCTGGGACTCCCGCTGCGCAAAATCAGGGCCGCGAAAAAAGCATAGAATATGAAAATAGATTTAAATCCGATCCTAACCAAAAGTAAAAATTTTTGTCGGGATCGGATTATGTAATTTCTTCGTCTATTTTATGAGATACTATTTTTGTATCTCTGTGCCCGGCGCCGCTCCCGCTCTTCCAAGAATTCTTTGCGCGACGGAAATTTCTTTTCACCGGACAGCACCTTTTATCCCAACGTCGCTGCATAAAATAGCCGGATATCTCTGGCCCCCAGACGATTGTGACCCAGACAGCAGCCTGTCCGGCGCAATAACAAGCGATTTGCACCCACGGCGTCAAATTCGTTCCCTCGGCAATAAGCACTTTATAGGTCAATAACGGCTCGAAAACGGCAAGGAACATAAGTATGGCTTGCGCCTGCCTGTCGCTCCGCGTAACGCCGAGATATTTCCAACCTGCCGCAACGATCAGCAAATTCGCAAAGAAGATGAACAGCATCAGCATTGGCCACGGAGCGATAAGGGTTACGTCCGACTTTATCCATAAAAACACCAACCCGAAAATAGCGGGCAACATCCCCTGAATCAGGGTTATGGCAACGATCCGCAGCATACGCCTATTCGACGGACAAATTCAGCTCAGGATTTTGGCGTGCAATCTCCTGCAAAGCATATTTTTCACCTCTTCCACTGTGAACATTTGATTTCCTATCCGATAATATCCCATGCCGTCAGCACTGGCATGGAAAATTATTTCATAAAAACCAAATAACGAATCGCAGCATATGCACTGCCGGAAGCACCTGCTGCAAGCATAGCTTTCCAGAATACGAGAGCATATATTTTTGCTTTCCAACAAGCCCATGCTGTTGCTTTAACATCTGCAATAACAAGTTTCTTGAGGAACGACTTAATCGTACGGGTAGATTTCAATCCAATCTCCCACGCTCTACCATTGTCTGTCCAATATTCCCAAGAACCCAAAAAGACATTATACGAATCTGCGATCAACTTTCGATCATCGTCATCATCAGCCGCACGATACCACGTCAGATATGCTTTCTGCATTTTAGATTTAAATACAGCATCAGAATCATTTGCAGTTTCAAGACGCTCCACTTCCTCCATATAACCTTTCACGGCAGCAGTCAAAGGGGCGTCCGATTCATTTCGGGAATAATGGAAAAACCTTTCGTCGTCAGGGAGGATTCAACGGCAGCAATAATTGCCGGATCAACCGAAACATCCACACAATTTCGCACAAAGGCATTTATCTGTGCAGTGGACATGTTTCTGAAATTCTGATTTTTCAATGCAGCCGTCTGCACACTTGCCATCTGTTTGATAAAATCCTCTGCGGTCCCTGAAGCACGCGTCATAACATCAGGATTCTCGCCAAAATAATTAAGGATCTCTTGTAGATAAAGATTATGTTCCGCACCCGCTTGCAATGGCGTTTCAGAAGGAAAATTCGTGGCGGATTCGCTTTCCTGAGTTTGACACGACATTGCGAAGATCGCAAAACCGATCACAATCAATGTAATACGTTTCATAAAACTGAAAAGTTAGTGACACAAAATTTGAATTTGAGAACACAAGCGGATATCCAAAACCTAAAATACTATAAAACATTAAATATCCCACATACACTTACTAAATATTTCATAATATATTTTGATGAAAATTGAATTTTCATCAAACCTTGGATTTTATAACACATACAAAGGTTGCGGACCGCAATAATGACAATTGCATCGAAAAACACGGCGGCAATTCCGGCGGCAATCCGATATCGTTACGCCCGCTCCAGCAAAGAGGTCAGAACGTAAAGAAATAGTTCATGAAGAAATTCCAGAAGGTGACCACCCCGATGGCAAATAATTTAGCCAGGTAGAAATTCAGTTTCCAGCGTTCGTGCAGCAGATAGATCGTGAGGTTGTTGATCACGAGCCCGACGGCTGCGATACCGAGGAAACGGAGGTATTGCCCGGCAATGTCGGGGTTTTCATTATGGAACGTCCAGATGCGGTTCAGGACATAGTTCGAGGTCGACGCACAGAGGAACCCCAGCGAATTGGCCAGGTACTTGTTCAGGCGCAGCCACTCCTTGCAAAGGTAAGTGATCCCGAAATCAATGAAGACCCCCGAACCTCCGACGACACAGAATTTGATGAACTGCTGGATCATGGTGCGACGACTTCCGTGCGGAGAGGTTTCCCGTTAAACCAATTCGTATACCCATCGCGGCGCAGGGCGAAACCGGCATCGAAATCGGCGCCGGCCAGCTGCTCCGGGACGACGAACGCCACTTCGCGCCGGATCTCCTCCTCGGCGGGAATCCGGAAACGTTCCCCGGTGTCGAACTCCTCGACGCGGAAACGACCGTGCTTCCAGAGCATGACGAGCGACATGTCGCCGCCCAAGTCGATGTTATAAGGATAGGGATTTTCGATTCGCAGCGAAAGCCGCAGCGTATCGCCCGCGGCAACTCGTTCGGGAAGCCCCGTGAAGGAGATGTCCACAAGGCGGGTCGGATGGAAATGCGTATCGACGAACCACGTGAAACGCTTGCCGTTGGGCAGTACGACGCCCGGACGCGGCCCGTCGTGTCGGCTTCGTCATAAGGCGTCTCGACCAGCACTTCGCGGCCGGCAAAGCGCGTATCGTCGTCACGGAACTGCCATTGGTGGGTCCGGTAGCGGATATTGGGCTGGCAGTAGGCCTCTCCGCCGGTATAGAAGGCGTATTTGGCTGCAACGGCGTAACCGTGGCGGAAAACGACGGGACGGCCGTCGGCGATTTCGGCGATCTCCCGTAACTGGTGCGGTTGTCGAACACTTCGTAACGGATGCCCAGCGGATTGAAGATCATCACCAGCCGCGTCAGGGCGATCAGGGCGAGCGTCACCCACCCCATGCGCATCAGGTAACGCCGCGTGCGGGAATGCCGGCGGGCATAGGTGAAAAGCGTATAGATCAGGCCGAAAACGGCGACGATCACCCATTGGGGTTGCACGTAACCGCGAAATGTCGAGAGCAGGAAAAAAACGATGAACGCCACGGGGATAAACTTCAGCGCACGTTCGACGGCGTTCTGCGGCTTCACGGCGATCCAGGCCTTCACGTACAACGGCACGAAGAAGGGATTGAAGACCACCAGCAGGTTGAGCAGGTATTCGGCGACATAATTGGGCCGGAACACCGAATTACGCCCCGCCAGATGATAGGCCAGCGAGGCCCAGTCGTGCTCGTACTGCCACACGAAATGCGGCACGAGCAGCAACAGCGCTACCGCGCCGCTGAGATATAGGGTCGGACGCAGGAACAGACGGGGGGGGGTCGCCGCAAGCGCGAAGAGTACGACCAGCGCCCCGTGGTATTTGCTGTAAGCCATCAGCGCCATGGCAACCCCCATCCAGAGCCACGCCGCGCGCCGCCCTTCGGTGAACCATTTGAAGGTGAGCAGGAACAACGCCGCGGTCATCATCAGCGGACCGTCGGGCACGGCGATGAAGCCGTAGAGCTGCAACATCAGCGTCGCGGCCGAGAGGACGACAAAAAGCGCCGCGTCGCGCCGGTCGGCATCCGCGGGGCGGATTATCCGCCATAGTATATAAAGGTAGAGCGGTTGCAGCACCGTAAAGAAAAACCGCACGCCCAGTTCGCCCCCGAAAAGGTGCTCGCCGAGCCAGACCAGCAAGGCGGTCATCGGCGGATGGTCGAAATATCCCCATGCGAGGTTTTCAGCGAACATATGGTAGTAGGCCTCGTCGTTGGCCAGCTCCGTGAAACCGGCCTGAAAGAGGTTGCAAATCCACCATACGCCCAGCCAGAACGCGACCAAGGCGTCGGGGCGGAGCGATGCGTATATCTTTTGACGGATGCTCATACGGCGGCAAAGGTACAAAATTTATCGGTTTTGCGCCACCCGGCCCCCAAAGAGAGGTGCATGCGGACAGCTTTTTGCGAAAATCGCCGCATGAGGGCGGACGCGGCATATTTTCCGCGTCGGCCGCCGTCGGCCGTATTGTTTACAATTTGTTCATTAATTGCCCGCACGCATATTTGCGATCCGGGAAAGTATGTCTACATTTGTTCCGGAGCAAGGTTCCCCGCCGGCGGCTGCCGGCACGGGATCAAAAGGGAACTCCTGTGAGAATCAGGGGCTATTCCCGTAGCTGTAAGCCTCGATTGCGTTCCGCACTCTCTTGAGCCACTGTCCCCCGGGACGGGAAGGCGTGCGGATGGGGCGAGCCAGAAGACCTGCCTTGCGAGCTGCGACATCCGCCTTCGGGATTTAGGGCGGTGCCCGGAACAGATATTTACACCGAACAATTCAGGGGTAAGGACATGGCTGTCCTGCGTATTACGCAGGCGGAGATGCCGCCTCCGTACGGCAAGACTTACAAACAAATACAGATACATTATGGGCATTTCGGAAATTTACATCGTCAAGCGCGACGGCAAGCGCGCCCCCTTTTCGCTCGAGAAGATCAAACGCGCGATCAGCAAGGCATTCCTTTCGGTAGGCGGATACGCCACCGACGACGACCTCACGTCGGTACTCAGCCGCGTACATATCTCCGACGGCATGAATGTCGAGGAGATACAGAACCAGGTCGAGGTGGCGCTCATGGCCGAACGCTATTTCGCCGTGGCCAAGAGCTACATGCTCTACCGCCAGAAACACACCGAAGAGCGCGAAGACCGCGAGAAACTCGAATTTCTGATCAACTACTGCGACGCCTCGAACCCGGCGACCGGCTCGAAATACGACGCCAACGCCAACGTCGAAAACAAGAACATCGCCACGCTGATCGGCGAGCTGCCGAAGCAGAACTTCATCCGCCTGAACCGCCGCCTGCTGACCGACCGCATCAAGGAGATGTACGGCAAGGAGCTGTCGGACAAATACCTGCACCTGCTCAAGGAGCACTTCATCTACAAGAACGACGAGACGTCGATGGCCAACTACTGCGCCTCGATCACCATGTATCCGTGGCTCTTGGGCGGCACGCTTTCGGTGGGCGGCAACTCGACCCGTCCGACGAACCTCAAATCGTTCTGCGGCGGATTCGTCAACATGGTTTTCATCGTGTCGTCGATGCTTTCGGGCGCATGCGCCACGCCCGAATTCCTGATGTACATGAACTATTTCATCGAGCAGGAGTACGGCGAAGATTACTACAAGCGGGCCGACGAGGTGGCCGACCTCTCGAAGAAACGCCGGACAATAGACAAGATAATCACCGACTGCTTCGAACAGATCGTCTACTCGATCAACCAGCCCACGGGGGCGCGTAACTTCCAGGCCGTGTTCTGGAACGTGGCCTATTACGACCGCTACTATTTCGAAAGCCTGTTCGGCGAATTCGTATTCCCCGACGGGACGAAGCCGCACTGGGAATCGCTGTCGTGGCTGCAAAAGCGTTTCATGACGTGGTTCAACCGCGAGCGCACGAAGACCGTGCTGACCTTCCCGGTCGAGACGATGGCCCTGCTGACCAGGGACGGCGACGTGATGGACAAGGAATGGGGCGACATCACGGCGCAGATGTACTCCGAGGGGCACTCGTTCTTCACCTATATCAGCGACAACGCCGACTCGCTGTCGTCGTGCTGCCGCCTGCGCAACGAGATACAGGACAACGGGTTCAGCTACACGCTCGGCGCCGGCGGCGTATCGACCGGTTCGAAGAGCGTGCTGACGATCAACCTCAACCGCTGCATCCAGTATGCCGTGAAGAACGGCATGCACTACCTGACCTACCTCGAAGAGATCGTCGACCTGGTGCACAAGGTGCAGACGGCCTACAACGAGAACCTCAAGGATTTGCAGGCCAAGGGGATGCTGCCCCTGTTCGACGCGGGCTATATCAACCTCGCGCGCCAGTACCTCACGATCGGCGTCAACGGGCTGGTCGAGGCGGCCGAGTTCCTGGGCATCCCGATCAACGACAACGACGACTACGTCGCTTTCGTGCAGAACATACTGGGGCTGATCGAGCGTTACAACAAGAAATACCGCACCAAGGAGCTGATGTTCAACTGCGAGATGATCCCCGCCGAAAACGTCGGCGTGAAGCACGCCAAATGGGACCGCGAGGACGGATACGCCGTGCCGCGCGACTGCTACAACTCCTATTTCTATGTCGTCGAGGACGAATCGCTGAACGTGATCGACAAGTTCAGGCTCCACGGCCGCCGTTATATCGACCACCTCACGGGCGGTTCGGCGTTGCACATGAACCTCGAAGACCACCTTTCGAAGGAGCAGTACCGCCACCTGCTGCGCGTAGCGGCCGCCGAGGGATGCAACTATTTCACGTTCAACATCCCCAACACGGTATGCAACGAGTGCGGGCACATCGACAAGCGCTACCTGAAGGAGTGCCCCGAGTGCCACGGCGACAACCTGGACTACCTGACCCGCGTGATCGGCTACATGAAACGGGTGTCGAACTTCTCGGCCGCGCGCCAGAAGGAGGCCGCACACCGCTATTACGCCAAAGCGGAGTAAACGGACGATGGTCAGATACCACAATTTCGACATCGTATTCGCGGAAATACCCTGCGAAACGACGCTGGCGATCAACATCACCAACTGCCCCAACCGCTGCCGCGGGTGCCACAGCCTGCACTTGCAGGCCGACATGGGGCGGGTGCTCGACGAGGCGGAGCTGTGCGGGATACTCGCCCGCTACGGGCGCTCGGTGACCTGCGTCTGTTTCATGGGCGGAGACGCCGCACCGCATGAGATCGCCGCGCTGGCCGACGTCGTGCGGCAGAAATTCCCGGTGCTGCACACAGGCTGGTATTCGGGACGCGCCCGGCTGCCGGAGGGGTTGCGGCCGCAGTCGTTCGACTACATCAAGCTGGGAGGCTGGGTCGAGGAGCTGGGGCCGCTGACGTCGCCGACGACCAACCAGCGCC
>JBKSUH010000093.1:0-7427 GCA_047233565.1 Alistipes sp. | reverse complement strand
GCGCCGAACCGCCCATGAGCATCAGTGTCAGTTTCATGGCGGCATACTCCTTGCGACCGCTGCCCCACACGCCGATCAAGAGATACATCGGAATCAGCGCCACCTCGTAGAACATGAACATCGTGAAGAGGTCGACCGAAACGAAGAACCCGAAGACGCCCACGCTCAGCAGGCAGAACCAGAGGAAATACTCCTTGACCTGCTCCTTCATCCGCCACGAGGCAAACGTCCCCGTAAACACGATGATGGCCGACAGCAGCAGCATGGCAACCGAAATGCCGTCTACCCCCACGGCATAGTGGATATTGAGCGGCGCATACCACACATGGCTTTCGGTAAAGAGCATGGCGGCCTGCTCGCCCGCCTCGCGCAGGCCGAGGTAGCGGAACACCAGCACCACCGCCAGCGCCAGCAGCAGCGAGGAACCCGCCACCATCACGGCACGCACCTGCCGCGCGGACTTCGAGAGCCAGAGCCCCAGCATCATCAGCACCGGGATGGCGGGAAACAGTGATAACATATTCATAACAGCTACAGTTTAGCAGATTAAAAGCAAGAAGATCGTAAGTCCCAGCGCACCGCCGAGGAACCAGATGCAGTAACGCTGCACGCTGCCGCTCTGCATGTCGCGGATCACGTATGCCGCGCCGTTGGTCGCCCGCGCCAGCATGTTCATCAGGCCGTCCACCACATGGCGGTCGAACCATGCGACCGGGGCTGAGATGCAGGCGAAGATCACCCGGTGGGTAACGAACTGGTAAACCTCGTCGATGTAGAAACGGTGGTAGGCCGCCTTATGCAGCCCTCTGAAGCGCGCTGCCAGGGCATTGGCCACCGTCTGGCGCTCGCGCAGGTACATCCACGTCGCCAACGCGATGGCAACGGCAGCCACACAGAGGCTCACGCCCGCCACGCTGCGGTCGATATGGATCGTGTAGGGCATCCCGTCGCTGCTGACCAGCTTCCCGAACGGAATGAACCCCGCCACGCAGGTCACTGCGGCCAGGAACACCAGCGGCAGGGTCATCGTCAGCGGCGCCTCGTGCGGCCTGTGCGCCGCATGCAGTTCCCGGTTCTCGCGTCCCCAGAAGATGTTATAGTAGAGGCGGAACATGTAGAACGCCGTCAGGCCGGCGATCCCGGTCATCACCCACCCCATCACGGGGCTGAAGGCGAAGCACGCCGTCAGGATCTCGTCCTTCGAGAAGAAACCGCTCAGGGGCCAGATGCCCGCGATGGCCAGGCAGGCCACGAGGAACGTCGCATGCGTCACGGGCATGTATCGGCGCAGGCCGCCCATGGCCGACATTTCGTTGGAGTGCACGGCATGGATGATACATCCGCGCCGAGGAACAGCAGCGCCTTGAACATGGCGTGCGTGAAGAGGTGGAACATCGAGGCCATGTACCCCAGCCCGCCCGTATGGGGATCAGCCGAGGTGCAGACGCCCAGCGCCACGATCATGAAGCCGATCTGCGAAATGGTACTGAACGCCAGCACACGCTTGATGTCGCTCTGCACGCAGGCCACGACGGCGGCGTACAGCGCCGTAAAGGCCCCGATATAGGCCGTCCAGTGCAGCACCTCGGGCGCATAGCCGACAAAGAGCGGGAACATGCGCGCCACGAGGTAGACGCCCGCCACGACCATCGTCGCGGCATGAATCAGCGCCGACACGGGCGTCGGGCCCTCCATGGCGTCGGGCAGCCAGATATGCAGCGGGAACATCGCGCTCTTGCCCGCGCCGCCGATGAACATCAGCCCCAGCGCCAGCGGGATCATCGCACCGGCGGCAGCCAGCAGCTGCACGTCGGGCGTGAAGGAGAACGTCCCGGCATAGTACCCGTAGAAGAGGATGCCGACGAGGAACCCCAGGTCGGCGAAGCGCGTCACGATAAACGCCTTCTTCGAGGCCGCGACGGCCTCCTTCTTCGTGTAATAGAAACCGATGAGCAGGTAGGAGCTTACGCCCACCAATTCCCAGAAGAGGTACATCTGGAAGATGTTGGTAGCCACCACCAGCCCCATCATGCTCATCGTGAACAACGACAGGAAAGCATAGTAACGCTGAACCCCCCGCTCGCCCTTCATGTAGCCCAGCGAGTAGACGTGTACCATCAGCGAGACGGTCGAGATCACCACGAGCATCATCACCGAAATCGGGTCGAGCAGGATGCCCAGGTCGATATGCAGCGTCCGGCTGATCGGCAGCCATACCGTGTTCCACGGCACGAGCGTGGGGAACACCCCCGAGGCGTCGCGCCCTGCGGAAAAATACTCGAACGCCGTACAATAGCTCAGCAACGCCACTACGGCCAGCACCGCCGTGCCTATGGCGCCCGCGACGACGGGCTTGAGCTTCATGCCGGCCAGCCCCAGGAAGAGGAAGCTCAGCAGCGGCAGCAGCAGAATCAGAATCGTATATTCCATAAGAGTCGTTTTTCGTTTTCGGCTACCACTTCATCTCCCGCAGGCTCTTGACCTCGATATTGCGGATGTTGCGGTAAATATTGATGATGATGGCGATGGCGACGGCCGTCTCGCGGCGCTGATCCCGATGGCGAACAGCGTAAAGAAGAACCCTTCCAGCTGTTCCGGGAAGAGGAACCGGTTGAAGACGACGAAGTTGATATCGACCGAATTGAGGATCAGCTCGACGGAGATCAGCATCGCCAGCAGGTTGCGGCGCGTGACGAATCCGTAAATTCCCACGAACATCATGATCGTGGAGAGGACGAGTAATATTCCATGTGTATCATAGCCGTACTTTTTAGCGTTTGCGTGCGATGAGGATTCCGCCGACGATGCAGGCCAGCAGCAGGATGCTGATGACCTCGAACGGCAGCACGTAGCCGTATTTGCCGCTGCTCATCAGCGCATGGCCGATGGTCTGCACGTGCAGTTCGCCGTGGACGAAATGCGAGGGCCTGAAATCGTGTCCGAGCGTCACATAAAGGCAGACGCCGAGACTCAGCAGCGTCGCGGCCAGCCCCACGAAGAGTTTATATCCCTTCAGGTCCTCCGATTTGTCGCCCTGACTCGACGTCAAAAGGATCGAAAAGACGTACAGCACCGTGATGCCGCCGGCATAGATCAGCAGCTGCACCGCGCCGAGGAACGAATAGTTGAGCTGAAAATAGATGCCCGCCGTACCGAACAGCACGAACAGCAGGTAGGTCGCCGCGCGCAGGATGCGCTTGGTCGTCACAGCCAGCAGAGCGCTCACGGCCGTGAAGACCGCCAGCACCGTAAAGACGATTAATTCGAGTGTTATCTCCATGGCTTACTGTTTATTCAGGGTTTTGACCAGCTTTTCGCGCGTGTAGACCGCATGTTCGAAGTCGGTCGAGAAACGGATCGCCCCGGTCGGGCAGGCATTGACGCACAGACGGCAGAACATGCACGCCCCAGATCGTACTCGTAGAGCACCAGCCGCTTGCGGCTCTTGCCCGTTTCGGGATCGGCGACCATTTCGGTCGTGATGCGGATGGTGCCGTTGGGACACGCCGACTGGCACAGGCCGCAGGCGATACACTTATTCCGACCCTCGGCGTCGTGCGGCATGGTCAGTTCGCCGCAGAAGCGGTCGAACATCCTGAGCGTGGCGCGGTTCTCCGGATACTGCTCGGTGACCTTGGGCGTGAAAAATTCGCGGCCCGGTCACCTTCATACCCGTCAGCAGGGTTCCCAACCCGTGGAAAAGTCCTTTAATATAGCTACTCATGACTAAAAATGCAGTTTAAATACGACGACGATGACCATCAGCAGCAGGTTTGCCAGCCCGATCGGCACCAGGTATTTCCATTCCAGCGTCAGTATCTGGTCGATACGCAGGCGCGGGAACGTCCACTTGATCCACATCAGCAGCCACACCACGAAGAACGCCTTGCCGAAGAACCAGACGAAGCCGGGGATGTAGTCCATGGCGGCATTGAAGCCCTCCCAGCCGGGGATGTGCAGCGGCATCCATCCCCCGAGGAAGATGGTGGCCGCAACGCCCGAAACGACGAACAGGTTGACGAACTCGGCGACGTAGAACAGGCCGAAGTGCATACCCGAATACTCGGTGTGGTACCCTGCCGTCAGCTCCGACTCGGCCTCCGGGAGGTCGAACGGCCAGCGGTTGACCTCGGCGTTGCCCGCGATCAGGTAGATCACGAAGGCGACCAGCGCCGGGACATGCCCCTTGAAGATGAACCAACCGTCGGCCTGGCGGGCGACGATCTCCGAGAACTGCATCGTATCGGTCAGCACGACGATCGTCAGGATCGACAGCCCGATCGACAGCTCGTACGAGATCATCTGCGCACCGCTTCGCATGGCGCCGATGAGCGAATACTTATTGTTGGAGCTCCACCCCGCCAGCAGGATGCCGACCACGCCGATCGACGAGGCCGCCATCAGGAAGAAGACGCCCACGTTGAAGTCCAGCACCTCGAGCCCCTTGTTCACAGGCAGGCAGGCGAAAGCCAGCACCGACGCCAGGATGACGATGTAGGGCGCGAGGTTGTAGAGGAACCTGTCCGAGCGGCGGATGGTGATGATCTCCTTGGTGAGCATCTTGAACACGTCGCAGATCACCTGCAACGTTCCCCACGGCCCCACGCGCACGGGCCCCAGGCGGCACTGGAACGCCGCGCAGACCTTACGCTCCATGAAGATCATCAGGATGGCGATCACCGCGTACATCAGCAGCAGGCAGACACCGACGATCACGCACTCCAGGAAGACCGCCAGCCCCACGGGCATCAGCGACGTGAGCAGCCCGTGAACCCAGCTCGTAATTATAGAAAAGTCGAACATAGCAATACAATTTTTCGCTATTACAGATTATGGCACAACCGTCCGAAACGCGATTTTGCCGGCGCACCCACAATCCCCTCCTCGGGAGGGACTTGGGTGGTCGGACTTGCAAACGAGCCGCAGGCGCAAAACGCCATTCGACAGCGTGATATGATGCATCATGGTCATAGAGTCTCTTTTATCTGTCAATATCCGGAACCACGTAATCCAGCGTGCCGCCGATGGCGATCAGGTCGGCGATCTTCGTCCCCGGGCGATGGTCTCCAGGCACGAGACAGCGGCAGACCCGTCGAGCGGAACTTCATGCGGTAGGGAACTTGTCGCCCCGGCTCTCGATGAAGACCCCGAACTCGCCGCGGCTTCCCTCGACGGCGGCGTAGTAGCTGCCCTCGGGAATGCGGATCACGGGCTTCATCTTCAACTGGTATTCGCCTTCGGGAATGTTGTCGATCAACTGCTCGATGATGTTCATGCTCTGCTCGATCTCCCGCATGCGGACCATGTAGCGGGCCAGGCAGTCGCCCTCGGTGAAGAGCGCCTCTTCGAAATCCACCTTGCCGTAAACGGCGTAGGGATGGCGTTTGCGCACGTCGCAGGCCCACCCTGCGGCGCGGCCCGTGCCGCCCGTGGCGCCGAACGAAATGGCATCCTCGCGCGTCAGCACGCCGGTGCCTTTCAGACGCTCCTGCGCGATGACGTTGCCCGTGAAAATCTCGTGGTACTCGCGCAGCACGGGACGCATGTAGGCGATGAACTCCTTGACCTTGCGCACGAAATCGGGATGGATGTCGGCCTGCACGCCGCCGATGGTGTTGTAAGTCTGGATCAGGCGGCCGCCGGTGGTCTGCTCCAGAATGTCGAGCACCTTCTCACGGTCGCGGAACCCATAGAAAAAGGCCGTCAGGGCCCCCATATCCATGCAGAGGCAGGCAAAGAACAGCAGGTGCGAGTCGATACGCTGCAACTCGTCCATGATCGTGCGGATGTACTGCACGCGCTCGGACACCTCCACCCCCAACCCCTTCTCGATACACCTGCAGAGCGCATGGCGGTTCTGCGACGCCCCGAGGTAGTCGAGGCGGTCGGTAAGCGCCAGCGTCTGGGGGTAGGTCAGGCTTTCGCACATCTTCTCGATGCCGCGGTGGATGTAACCGCAATGCACGTCGAGCTTGCGGATGATCTCGCCTTCGAGCGACACGCGGAAACGCAGCACGCCGTGCGTGGCGGGGTGCTGCGGGCCGATGTTGATGACATATTCGTCCTCCTCGAACAAGACGTTGCGGTGGCGGATGAAGCTGCCGTCCGCCGTCAGTTCGAAGCTCGGGGCGCTGTCCTTCGACACTTCGTTGGTCATGCGCAACGGGTTGAGCCCCGGGTCATAATCCTTACGCAGGGGGTGCCCCACCCAGTCGTCGCGCAGGAACAGGCGCCGCATGTCGGGGTGGTTCAGGAAACCGATGCCAAAATAGTCAAAGACTTCGCGCTCGTTCAGTTCCGCGGCCTTCCACAGGTCGCAGACCGAAGGCAGCCCGCACTTCTCGCGGCTGGGGGTCAGCGTCCGCAACACGACGTTCTCGCCCGTGGCAGAGGCTTCGAGGTGATAGACGGCCGAAGCCCTCTTCGCCCCAGTCCATGCCCGTCAGACTGCGCAGAAATCGAATCCTCGGCCTGAGCCGGGCGGCCAGATCGTGAAACTTCTCCGCGGGCACGGTCCACATGCCGTCGCCCGCCTCGGACCATACGGCCTGAGGTTCCCATGCCGTTATCTTGTCTTTCAGCGTCATACTCATTGCTTTTCTCCTTCCACATTCAAATCGTTCCGCTCCGAGGTCAGGTCGCGGCGCAGCAGCTCTTCATACTCTTCGCGGCCGATCTGCTTGTTCACCCGCCGAAGAAACGCTGCAGCTTCACTTTGCTGAGCTGCATCAGCCGTAAAGCATCGCTTCGGGCCGCGGCGACAGCCGGGTATATAGACATCGACGGGCAGAATCCTGTCCACGCCGTTCAGCACGTGGTACGACTTCTTGAAGGGTCCGCCGCTGATGGCGCATCCCCCGACGGCGATCACATACTTCGGGTCGGCCATCTGGTCGTAGAGGCGCTTCAGGACAGGGGCCATCTTGTGGGTGATCGTCCCGGCCACCATGATGAAATCGGCCTGGCGCGGGGAGGCGCGGGCCACTTCGAACCCGAACCGGGCAAAGTCGTAGCGGGCCGCCCCCACGGCCATGAACTCGATCCCGCAGCAGCTCGTGGCGAAAGTCAGCGGCCAGAGGCTGTTGCTGCGCCCCCACTCGATCAATTCGTCGAGGCACCCTACGATCACGTTCGTACCCTCGCGGCGCAGCTCGGCCGCCATCTTTTCGAGGTATTCGTTGTCATTGAAATCCTCGTATTTCATTGCCTTTATCTCAGGCTTCCTTATTTCCATTCCAAAGCTCCTTTCCGCCATGCGTATGCAAGGCCCAAAACCAGTACGACCAAAAAGAAGAGGATGCTCACCAGCCCGTAAATCCCCAGATCCTGGACGACCACCGCCCACGAAAAGAGAAAGACGGTCTCCACGTCGAACATCAGGAACAGGATCGCGAACAGGTAGTACCCCACCTTGAACTACATCCACG
>JBKSUH010000092.1:0-7468 GCA_047233565.1 Alistipes sp. | reverse complement strand
CCCCTATTACGGGTCGTTCGGCTACCACGTGTCGAGTTTCTTCGCACCCGCATCGCGCTGCGGCACGCCCGAGGAGCTGAAGGAGCTGGTGCGCCGCGCCCACGAGCTGGGGCTGGCGGTCATCATGGATCTGGTGCATGCCCACTACGTCCGCAACCTCAACGAAGGCATCAACGAGCTGGACGGCACCGACCACCACTACTCGCTGCCCGGCAAGGCCGGTTACCAGCCCTACTGGGACTCGAAGCTCTTCGACTACGGCAAGGACGAGGTACAGCATTTCCTGCTGTCGAACGTCAAGTATTGGCTCGACGAGTTCCATTTCGACGGCTACCGCTTCGACGGCGTAACGTCGATGATCTACCACCACCACGGCTACGTCGATTTCGACTGCCGCGAACGCTTCTTCGACGAAGGGGTCAACCGCGACGCGCTGACCTACCTGACGCTCGCCAACCGCCTGGTGCACGACTTCCGGCCGGCGGCCGTGACCATCGCCGAGGACGTGAGCGGAATGCCGGGCATGTGCATCCCCATCGCCGACGGCGGCATCGGGTTCGACTACCGGCTGGGGATGGCGATCCCCGACTTCTGGATCAAGGAGCTGAAGGAGGTGCCCGACGAGGAGTGGAACATATGGGAAATGTGGGACGTCATGACCAACCGCCTGCCCGAAGTGAAAACCGTGGCCTATGCCGAATCGCACGACCAGGCGCTGGTGGGCGACAAGACGCTGGCATTCAGGCTGATGGACAAGGAGATGTATTACCACATGGATCGCGCGTCGGAGAGTATCGTGATCGACCGCGGCATGGCGCTGCACAAGATGATCCGCCTGATGACCATCTCGACGGGCGGGCAGGCCTACCTCAACTTCATGGGCAACGAGTTCGGGCACCCCGAGTGGATCGACTTCCCGCGCGAAGGCAACGGCTGGAGCTACGCCCACGCCCGGCGGCAATGGTCGCTGGCGAAGAACGGGTTCCTGCGCTACTCGTGGCTGGGGGATTTCGACAAGGCGATGATAAAGCTGGTGAAGCGTTACAAGGTACTCGAGGACAGCTATGCCTGGAACCTCGCGATGGACGAGTGCAACAAGACGATGGTTTTCTCGCACGGCAACCTGCTGTTCGTGTTCAACTGGCACCCCACGGCCTCGATCCCCGACTACGAACTGCCCGTGCAGGCGCCGGGCAAGTATGTGCCCGTGCTCTCGACCGACGAGCGGCGTTTCGGCGGGCAGCAGCGGCAGGCGATGGACGCCGAGCACTTCTCGTTCCCGGCGCAGGACGGGGATAACACCGAGCGGCCGCATATCCGCATCTACAATACTTCGCGCACGGCGACGGTATATCTGAGAACCGACGGACGACAACCCTCCGCCGTGACCGGGGAGTGAACGGTCCGGAGAAAGGAGGAGGAGGCCGGGAGGAACAGCACGGAGAAGGGCCAAGGCCGGAAAAGCCGGGGAGGAACGGGCTGGGAAAGTCCTGCTGCGATAAAGGGAAATGCCGAAAAACAAGGCTGGAAAGCAAAAGCACGGAGAGGAAACAAGGCCGCAAAAGCCGGGGAGGAACGGGGCTGGAAGACCGCAAAACGATAACGATTAACGGCAGGGAATATCCCTGCCGTTAATCGTTACCGAGCAACACGAATCGGCGGAAGTCAGCGCGCCCCGTCGGCGGGATAGACCACGCCCAGCTGGCGGCGCACCTCATCGATGATCTCCAGCGTCACGAGCGATTGGTCGTGGCTGTTGACCGCCGATTCCGGCGTCCCTGTTCGATCAAATCAATGAACTCCGCGATTCTCATAATAATACGGTCCCTCCGGCACCCGACCTCGCCGACGCCGTCGCCGCCCCGAAGCGGCCGCCGGGCGCGGAAGGTACGCCACGTCGCGGATGGTGTGGATGGCGTCCAGCAACAGGTTGCCCTCCTCGCCCTGGATCTCGGACGGAAGCGACGAATTGGCGATCTTGGAGTAGAGCACCGTGGCATTCATCCCCTCGTAGCGGAAATTGACGGCGCCCTGCCCGTCGGCACCCGAGGAGAGGACGATGCCCTGCGCTTCGACCTCCAGCGGACGCCCGAACAGCGCGACCATCGGATAGACGGTATAGACCCCGATGTCCATCATGGCGCCGTTCGACAGTTCGGGGTTAAAGGCGTTGAGCACGATCCCCTGCCGGAACTTGTCGTAGCGCGAGGAGTACTGGCAGAAGCTGGCGAAATAGCGGCGGATCGTCCCGAGCCGGGGCAGGTACTCCTGCACGACGCGGAAATTGGGGTTGAGCGTCGAGATCATGGCCTCCATGAGCGTGACGCCGCATTCGCGGGCGACGGCGACCATCTGTCGCGCCTCGCGGGCATTGGAGGCCAGGGGCTTCTCGCACAGCACGTGCTTGCCGTGGCGCATGCAGAGGATGCTCTGCGAAGCGTGCAGGAAATTGGGCGTGGCTATGTAAACGGCGTCGACGAGGGGGCTCGCGGCCATCTCTTCGAGCAAGGTGAAGGTGTGCGGGATGCCGTGCTTCGCAGCGAAGGCGTCGGCCCTCTCCTGCGTACGCGAACAGATCGCCACGGCCTCGAAGCGCGCGTCCTGCCGCGCCCCGGCCAGCACCCAGTCGGCGATGAACCCGGTGCCGACCATGCCGAATCGAATTTTCCTTTCATACCTATGCTGTCAATATATTGTTATAAAGCACGTTCGTAAATCCGGGACTCCGCCCCCACGGGTGATAGCCCTGTCCGAGATAACGGAAGCCCCACTTTCGTACAGCCCGGCGTGATCGGTGCTGAGGTAGAGCTTGCCGAATCCTGCGCGGCGGGCGTCTTCGGCCGCACGGTCGAGCAGCAGCCGTCCGTAGGCGTATCCGCGCAGACGCTCCTCGACATAGAGGGCGCAGGCCCACGGCCACAGGTCCATGCGGCTGATAAAATCGTTGGCGATCAACCCGACACACCCGCCGGCTCGCCGCCCGACATCAGCAGGTACCACTGCGGAAGCGGCCCTGCAGCGCCGACAGCGTGGCGGATGCAGTCCTCATAAAGAACGGGCGGCACTTCGGGCCAGCAGGCCGAAATATAGCTGATCGCGGCATCCGCGAATTCGGGGTGCTCCTGACGGAGACGATTCTCATGGTCGGACGGTTATTTCGCCGTGATGCGTTTCACGGCGGCGGCGACTGCGGCATAGAGCGCAGGCAGGTCCATGCCCGCCACACGGCGGTTTCGACCACGATGCGGCCGTCGACCATGACCGTATCGACATCCGACGCCTTGCCGCAGTAGACGATATTCGACACCAGATCGTGAACGGGCTGCAAATGGGGTTTCTGAAGGTCCACGACGATCAGGTCGGCCAATGCGCCCTCGCGGACCACGCCCAGTTCGCCTTCGGCGTAGCCCAAAGCGCGGGCGCCGTTGACCGTCGCCAGCTTCAGCGCTTCATAGGCCGGGAGCGCGACGGGGTCGCCCGTGGCGGATTTCTGCAGGAAAGCCGCCGTGCGCCTCCTCGAACATGTCGAGGTCGTTGTTGGAGCAGGTGCCGTCGGTGCCGATGGTCACCAGCGCACCCGCGGCGCGCAGCCGCTCGACGGGCGCCACGCCGCTCGAAATCTTCATGTTGCTCTGCGGGTTGTGCGACACGGCCACGCCGCGCGCGGCCAGCGTCGCAATGTCGGTGTCGGTCAAATGGATGCAGTGTGCGCCGATGGTGCGAGCGTCGAGCATGCCCAGCGCGTCGAGGTGTTCGACGGGCGTCATGCCGTATTTCTCGCGCACGATGCGCACCTCGTCCTGCGTCTCGGCGATATGGGTCATCAGGTGCAGTCCGTACCGCTCGGCCGTCTCTTTGCCGCGCCGCAGGTTTTCGGGCGACACGGTGTAGGGCGAATGGGGCGCGAGGGCGATCCGGATCCGGTCGCAGCCGGCGGCGAGTTCCACCGCCTGCCCCACTTCGGGAATCACCTCTTCGACGTTGCTGTCAAAATAGTTGCAGCCCAGCATCGCGCGGATGCCCAGCCGCTCGGCCACTTCGACGCAGCGGTTCTCGTGGTAATACATATCCACGAACGAGGTCACGCCGCCCAACAGCATCTCGACAACGCCGAGAGTCATTCCCAACGCCACGTCGTCGGCCGTCTGCCGCGCTTCGAACGGCCAGATATAGTCGTGAAGCCACTCCATCAGGGCGATATCGTCGGCATAACTGCGCTGCAGCGTCATGGCGGCGTGGCAGTGAGTATTGACAAGCCCCGGCATCACAAGCCGGCCCGTGCAGTCGATGATCCGCGCGTCGGGATGCGCGGCACGGAATGCGTCGGCTTCGGAAGCGGACGCCGTGACCAGCGCGATGCGGCTGCCCGCGACGCCCACGAAACCCGTAAAGGTTTTGGGAGCGCCTTCGTCCGCCGTCATCGGCAGGATCGTTGCGTTGGAAAAAGAATTGCCATAAATAGCGTAGTTACTTTATTGTAGTGTATGTATTATTCGGCCCGCGGATCGACTCCGACGGTCGTTGCCGCCGCCAAAGGCGGCGTTTGCAAGTCTGTTCCCTGAATCCCCTCCTGGGAAGACTTCCCGCATGCGGGCGGATTGCGGGCGGAAACTTCGGCCGCCCCCCGAAACCGTCAAGCCCCGGAAACCCGAAAACCCGGCCCCGGAAACCTGAAACCACCAGTCCCCGGAAAGGCTATCCTACTTATCTTTCTTATACTTTATCTTCACCTCCCCGGTCTTGACCTTGCGGGGTCCCGGATCAATCGAATTGCCCTGCACGGTAATGACATCGCGTCCGTCCACGGAGTTCGAATAGACCTGGATCACCTTGTTGAACACGCCCGGTTCGCTCTTGTGGGGTTCGTAGGTGATGCGGATCACGCCCTGTCCGCCGGGCGGTACGGGACGTTTGGGGAACGACGCCTTGAGGCACGAGCACGATGTGATGACGCGCGTCACCACGAGCGGCGCCGTGCCGTCGTTGGTAAAGGTAAATTCCCGCACCAGGTCGCCGCCCTTGCGGGGTACGTCGCCGAAATCGTGGCCGGCGACCTCCATGCGAAGGTGCGCCCCCCGCGCCTTCGCGTCCTGCTGCGCCCCGGCCGTTTCCGGGGCCGGGTTTTGCGCCGCCCCGGCATGTCCCGCCGTGAAGGCCAGGCACCCGAGGATTGTCAGTAATAAGGTTCGCATGTATACGCTCGTTTCAAAAATTACTCCATACGGAAAACATAAGTGATCGTCCCGCCCTGCAGCGTGGCGCGGCTCTCCGTGAAGCGGGCCTTCAGCGCCGCGCTCTTCGCCGCCCCGACAAGCTCGGCGGCATCGGTCGTCGAGCCATTCGGTTCGTAGGCCGCACTCGTGACCCGTCCCGAAGCATCGACCGTCACGCGGACGATCACCTTGCCGCTCTTCGAACCGGGATACGAAGGTTTGGGCAGGTCGCCCACCAGTCCGCGCCCCTGCAAGCCTGATCCAGCTGGTCCAGCCCGTCGGGATTGAGTCCCGGACCGGTGCCGCTGGCCTTGTCCTCGCCTTCGGGAGCACGGGGTTGCCCGCATTGTCGGGTTCGTCGGCCCCGCCCTTGTTCATCTTGAACAGCGCTTTGGGGTTGGGCGTCTGCGTCGTCTCGTCCTTGCCCGCCACCTGCGCGGTCTGTTCCACGGGGGCGGCCTTGTCATGCACGCGGGGCTCGGTAGCCGCCTTCACGGGCGGCTTGGGGCGCTCGGGGACAGGCGGTTCGGTGAAATCGACCAGGATCGTATCGCCGGGTTTGTCGTGGATCTTCCGGAAATCGAACGAGACCAATGCGAACGAAGCGGCGATCAGCAGCACATAGGCTGCCGCCGCGATCGCCGCCCACCTGCGGGGATTCCTGTTATTTGATCGTAATAGACGCATGCCGAAAACCTGATTTTGGCGACGGCTCCGCCGCCGGATTGTCGCCGCAATTCAGCCCGTGTTTGCCAAATCAACTTGTAATTGTTGTCCTTGGCGATGTTCATCACCTTGACCATCTCGCCCACGGCACCGTCTTGTCGCAGTGCAGCGACACGGTGGCGTCCTTCTGCCCGTCGAGCCGCGTCTTGAGCGCCCGCTCCACGCCCCGATCGAACCCACGTCCTGCAGTTCGACATAGTACGGTACTTGCCGTGCCCGCATCCTGAACCGACACCGTGGTCATCGCCTTGTCCTTGAGCTGGTTCGAGCTCTTCGGAAGCATCAGCTTCAGGGCGTTGGGTTGATCAGCGTCGTAGCGATCAGAGGAACAGCAGCAGCAGGAACATCAGGTCGGTCATCGACGATGCCGAGAAGGATTTATCGACTTTCGATCCGTGTTTAATTGCCATAGCGCGTTATTTTTGAACGGGTTGATTCAGGATGTCCATGAAGGCGATCGAGTTGGCCTCCATCTGGAAGACCAGCTTCTCGATGCGTGCCACGAGGTAGTTGTAGCCGAAATAGGCCGGGATGCCGACGATAAGACCGCCGACCGTGGTGACCATCGCCACGTACATGCCGCTGGCCAGCAGGCTCAGGTCGACCGTGCCGCCCGCAGCCGCCATGTCCATGAAGGTCTGCACCATCCCGAGCACCGTACCGAGGAAACCGATCATCGGAGCGCCGCCGGCGATCGTCGCCAGGAAGGGAAGGCCGTTTTCGAGCTTCGAGACTTCGAGGTTGGCGACATTCTCGATGGCGGTCTGCACGTCGCTCATCGGGCGTCCGATGCGCTCGATGCCCTTCTCGATCATGCGGGCGATCGGCGTGTCGGTCTTCTTGCACAGGTTCACGGCCGTATGGATCTTGCCGTCGGAAATGTAGTCGCGGATGCGGTTCATGAAATTCATGTCCAGCACCGACGCCTTGCGGATGGCCATGAAGCGCTCGACGAAGATGAAGATCGTCACGCCGCCCAGCGCCAGCAGCGGCCACATCAGCCAGCCGCCCATCGAAAACAGTTTCCAAAGTCCCATGCGGGTTTCTTCACTGGTGGCCACCGCCTCGGCAGCCTGCAAAAATGTCATCATAGTTTAAAGAAAAATTGTTATTGTTTGATTCGAGTTCTTTTTCTGCCGTTCAGTTGTTTTCGTCCTTCTTATCCATAACGGGCCGCAGGGCCGAAAGCGTATCCGCCGGCTGCCGCAGCCGCTCCTTTTCCTCGCGGGCGGCCTGCCGCCGGGCTTCGCGCCGCGCCTTGCGTTTCTTGTTGGTGAAACGCTCCCTGATACGCCTCCGCAGATCCCGGAAATTATTGAAATCCTCCTTGAAATAAATACCGATGCCGGTCTCCTGCAGCCCCTGGTTCTCGTCGAAACGGTCGATGGTCTGCGTGAAGGCCTTGGCCTTGAGCGTCCCGGCACGGTCGATCAGGTAGGTGATGTACGCCTCGCCCATGAAGTTGGACATCGAACTGTTCACAGCCTGCTTGTTGTCGATCAAGTAGTTGCCCTCGACCTCGACGCCCG
>JBKSUH010000091.1:0-7476 GCA_047233565.1 Alistipes sp. | reverse complement strand
GGTCAACGCCCAGGGAAACGGGGTGAGGCTGGTGGTCGGAATCGTGATGCTCGTGCTGGCGGGCGGCTATGTGGCTATCGGCTGCAATGTCCGCAAATCCCCGCTGGTGCTTTCGGTTGCGGGGCTGGTCGTGAGCGCATTTTTCCTGAGCGGTGTTTTCGGGGTGGTGATCGCCGGTGTCATGGCGCTGAGCGTCTGGTTTGCTGTGCTGTATACGAAAGCCGTTGCCCGGGAGCGGGAACTCCGGGCCAAACTCGAAAAACTGAAATAAGATGTACGGAACGCTCTATCTGATCCCGTGTCCGATTTCGGACGAGACGGCACCGTGGGACGTGCTGCCCGCGGCGAACCGTGCCGTGATGGATTCGCTCGACTATTTCATCGTCGAAAACACCCGTTCGGCGCGGCGCTTCCTGTCGAAGGCCGGCATCGCGCGGCCGATCGACACGCTGGAGTTCCGCGAGCTGAACGAACATACCGTCGCCGGGCGTGAGGTCGAAGAGCTGGTGAAACCGCTCGTTGAGGGCCGCTCGGCGGGGGTTGTTTCCGAAGCGGGCGTGCCGGGCGTCGCCGATCCCGGGGCACTGGTCGTCGAGGCGTGCCACCGCCACGGTATCCGCGTAGTGCCGCTCGTCGGGCCGTCGTCCGTCATCCTGGCCGTCATGGCTTCGGGGCTTAACGGACAGTCGTTCGCTTTCAACGGCTATCTGCCCGTCAAACCGCCCGAACGGGTGCAGGCGATCCGCCGTTTCGAACGCCGCGCGCACGCCGAAGGCCAGTCGCAGCTCTTCATCGAGGCCCCGTACCGCAACGTCAAGCTGATGGAGCAGCTGTTGCAGACCCTGCGCCCGAAACGCGGCTGACGGTGGCCATGGACATCACGGCTCCCGGCGAATTCATCCGCACGCTCCGCGTCCGCGAATGGCGTGCCGCCGAACTGCCCGCGATGAACAAACGCCCTGCTATTTTCATCATCGGATAGGCCCTTCCGGAGGTTGGTATACAATTTGATCGACTATAAGACGGAAAATCTGAAAAACAACTATATATGAAAAAGGAAAAAGCTTATAATGAAGCCATTAACGGCGACGAAGGGTTCGAGCCGGGCGACGGTTATCCTCGTGCGACGGCGAACCCTGTGCCAATGTGTCAGACGAGCCGCAGGACGGGACTGACACAATGGCAGACGCGACCGACAGCGGCGCCGCACCCGATTTAGCGGCGGCAGTCGCCGAATGGCAGGATAAATACATCCGTCTGCAGGCCGAGTTCGACAACTACCGCAAGCGTACGCTCAAGGAGAAGATGGATCTGGTGCAGACCGGAGGCCGCGACGTCTTGCTGGCGATGCTTCCCGTGCGCGACGACGTGCAGCGGGCGGTCGATGCCATGCAGAAGAGCGACGATATCGAAGCGCTGCGCGCCGGCGTAAACCTGATATCGCAGAAATTTACCGATACGCTCCGCCAGAAAGGGGTCACCGAGATCGACGTCAAGGGCAAGGAGTTCGACGCCGACCTCTGCGAGGCGGTGGCTAAATTCGCTGCCGGAGAGGAAATGCAGGGCAAGGTCGTCGACATTGTCCAGACGGGTTATATGCTGGGTGATAAGGTGCTGCGTTTCGCAAAAGTTGTTGTAGGAGAATAATGTCATGGCAGAAAAGAGGGATTACTACGAAGTGCTGGGCGTCCAGAAAAACGCTAACGCTGACGAAATAAAGAAGGCCTACCGCAAGGCTGCTATCAGTATCACCCGGACAAGAATCCGGGCGACAAGCAGGCCGAGGAGAAGTTCAAGGAGGCAGCAGAAGCCTACGACGTGTTGTCGAACCCCGACAAGCGTGCCCGTTACGACCAGTTCGGCCATGCCGGGATGAGCGGCGCCGCGGGTGGCGGGGCAGGCGGCTTCGGCGGCTTCAGCGGCGGCGGTTTCTCGATGGAGGATATCTTCTCGCAGTTCGGCGATATTTTCGGCGGACATTTCGGTGGCGGGTTCCGCTCGTCGTCGTCATCGGGCGGCGGGCGGCGCGTGAACCGGGGATCGGATATCCGCATCAAGGTCAGGCTGACCCTCGCAGAGATCGCCAACGGCGTCACCAAGAAACTCAAGATAAACAAGACCATCGCCTGCGATAAGTGCGGCGGTACGGGGGCCAAGGACAGCAACTCCTACTCGACCTGTTCGACGTGTAACGGCACGGGCCATGTGACGCGCGTCGAAAACACCTTTTTCGGCCGCATGCAGACCCAGAGTGTGTGCCCGACCTGCGGCGGTACGGGCAAGGTCATCACTTCGCCCTGCGACAAGTGCAAGGGCGAAGGCACCGTCCGCGGTTCGGAGGTCGTGGAGATCCGAATCCCGGCCGGCGTGGGCGAGGGGATGGTGCTCACCGTCACGGGCAAGGGTAATGCCGCCCGTCACGGAGGCGTCAACGGCGACCTGCAGGTCATGATCGAAGAGGAGTCCAATCCCGAGCTGGTGCGTGACGGCAACGACCTGATCCACAACCTCAATATCACCGTTACGACAGCCCTGCTGGGCGGTACGGTCGAGGTGCCGACGGTCGATGGCCGTGCCAAGATCAAGATCGCCCCGGGAACGCATGCCGGCAAGGTGCTGCGCCTGGGCGGCAAGGGGTTGCCCGACGTCAACGGCTATGGCCGCGGCGACGAACTGGTCGTGGTCGACATCACGATCCCCTCGAAGCTCAGTGCCGAGGAGAAGCGGCTGGTCGAACAACTGGCGCAGCAGCCCGGTTTCCAGCATGCCGAATCGGTCAAGAACCAGAATATTTTCGAGCGGATGAAGAGTTTCTTCCGTTAGAAACGATACGGTTTCGTCTCTACGGCGGAGTGCTGAATACCCTGCGGGTTCCGGCATTCCGCCGTATTGGCAGATCGGGAGCCGCCCCGGCCGCAACCCGCTTCCGCGCGCGGCGGACGCATGCGTCCGTGCCGGAAAAAGAATTCGGGGCAATAAAATTGCGGAAGAATTCGTATCTTTACAAAAAAATAGGAGGACATGCCATGTTAGGTTTCACCCGTTCAAGAAGCACGCGAACAAGTTCAACTACATACCGCGTTATTACGATCCCGAAAGGAGGCGCGCGAACAGCGCCGCGCCGAGCTTCGGGGCGAAAGAGCCGAAGACGCCGGCGGTGAATACCGCCCCGGACAATATATCCGCACCCAGCGCGATGCGCGCGCCGCACGCCGTTCCAAGGAGGAGAAGACGGGCCGCGACCGCATTTGGAAGATGGTCGTAGGCGCGGTTCTGGTGCTGCTTTTCATCTATATTCTCTATCCGAGGCTCGCCGACGTTTTCCTGCGGGCGCGACCTCGGCCCCGGCGCAGACCGAAGCGGCGGGTGCCGAAGAGACGGTGCGGCGCAACGGGCTTGATCAGTCGGGCATTTCCGACGTCGAGTGGCAGGAGCAGCCTATCACGGTGGTACCCAACGATTATCAGGAGTAGATGGCAGATAAGATCAGATTATTACCCGAAGTCGTCGCCAACCAGATTGCTGCGGGCGAGGTCGTCAACCGTCCCGCATCGGTGGTCAAGGAGATGATGGAGAACGCCATCGACGCCGGTGCCCGTACCGTGAAGGTCAACTTCCGTGACGGGGGCAAGGATTTGATCCAGATCGTCGACGACGGCTCGGGCATGTCGCCCATCGACGCGCGTATGGCCTTCGACCGCCATGCCACCAGCAAGATAACTTCCGTCGAAGACATCTACGCCCTCGATACGTTCGGGTTCCGCGGCGAGGCGCTCGCTTCGATCGCGGCCGTGGCGCAGGTCGAACTGCGCACGCGGCAGGAGGGCGACGAAGTGGGTACCCAGACCGAGATCAACGGCGGCCAGTTCGCCGGGCAGACTCCCGTGATGTGTCCCGTGGGGGCGCAGTTCTTCGTGCGCAACCTCTTTTACAACGTGCCCGCCCGCCGTCGTTTCCTTGACAAGAGTACGACTTCGGCCGCACAGATCAAGTCGGAATTCCAGCGTGTGGCGTTGTGCAATCCGCAGATCGCCTTCGAACTTTACGCCAACGACGCCCCGGTCTATACGCTCTGTGCCACGTCGCTGGCGGGACGTATCGTCGATGTGGTGGGACGCCATATCAAGCAGAACCTGCTGGAGGTCGATGCCGACACCTCGATCGCCCGCATCGGGGGCTATATCGGCCGTCCGGCTGCCGCCAAGCGGCGCAACGGCGAGCAGTACCTCTTCGTCAACGGACGTTATTTCAAGAGTTCGTACCTCACGAGCGCCATCATGAAGGCCTATGAGAAACTGATCCCCGAGAGCAGTTCGCCTTCCTATTTCCTCTACCTGACGATCGACCCTTCGCGCATCGACGTCAATGTCCACCCGCAGAAGACCGAAGTGAAATTCGCCGACGAGGAGGCCGTCTGGCAGATCATCAACGCCGCCGTGCGCGAGACGCTCGCCAAGACGGGGGCCGTGCCGCTGATGGATTTCGACCGCGACGGCATCGTCGAGATCCCGGCATTGAGCAAAGGGGCCGTCTACAGCGAGCCCCGCGCCATGTCCAACGGCGACTACAATCCGTTCCGCGAGGAGTATATCGACCCTACGGCACCTGATCCCAATGTCGATTTCACGGGCTTCGATGTCCCGTACGACGATCGCGGACAGACGCTTTCCGATACGGCCGGGACGGGCTTCGCCCCGCGCGCCGGTATGGGCGGCGGCAAGTCGGGGGACAGTGCGTCCGGTGGCAGCCTGCCCGGCGGGCTGCGCAGCGCCGGCAGCGGATTTACCCTTCCGCAAACCCCGCCGGCGGGGGAGGATTTCACCATCCCTTCCTCGGCAGCCGACGGGTTCGAGGATTTCGTTTCGGGGAGCAGTTTCGAGGTGGAGTCCGGCGCCGGGTTCGGGACGAGTGCCCTGGAGTTCATCCCTTCCGGGGCTACGGCCGGGCAGCAGCGGCTGGCGGTCGAGGGGCGTCCGGAATTTACCGATCCGCTGCCGTTGGGCGGCGGGTACCTCGCCGCGCTGCTGGGCGGGAGGTTCGTCGTGGTGGACGTGCGGCGTGCCCGCGAGCGCATTCTTTATGAGGATTACCTGAAGATGCTCGGAAACGGGTCTTCCGTGAGCCAGCAACTGCTTTTTCCCGAGCGGCTGGTGTTGTCGGGCGACGAATATGCGCTGCTCGAGGAGAACGCCGTGGAATTCGCGTCGCTGGGATTCGACATCGACTTTTCAGGGCGACTGCGCCGTCGAGGTGAAGGCACGCCGGCCGACATGCCTGCCGACTCGGTGGACCAGCTGCTTTACGAACTGCTGCAGGCCTTCTCGACGCCCGTGTCGCTGGCCGACGTGCGGCGCGAGAAGATCGCCGCCGTGATGGCGCGCGGAGCTGCAGAAGCAGACTGCGCGCCTCATGTCGCGCGACGAAGCCGCCGCACTGCTCGCGCGGCTGGCCGCTTCGGGCAATTTCAGCTTTTCGCCATCGGGCAAAGCCATAACCGCCGAGATAACCGTCGAAGATATCCGGGCCAAGTTGGGATAATCCGGCGGAAAAACGTACATTTGCATAAATTTTCGGCGCCCTAGTCGCCGACTCCATGCGGCTTGTTTTCGGGGCGGAAAATTGAAAACAGCTCCCCGCAGGATCGGGCTTGCGAATGCAGGCCGGGCCGCGTTTGCAGCCCTGAGAGACGGGACGGGGAGAAACCGCAACAAAACTGAAAAAGATAATTTATGAACAGGAATTATTTCCAGACGCCCCGGTGGTGTTGAATCTGATAATCATCAACGTCCTGATCTTCATGGCCACGGCGTTGCTGCCGAAGGCGGGCAATGCGATCATGGAGTATTGCGCCCTGTGGCTGGGAGCGCCGTTGTTCCACACCTACCAGTTCGTCACCTATATGTTCGTGCATGCCAATTTCGAGCATATCTTCTTCAATATGTTCGCCTTGTGGATGTTCGGACGTACGTTGGAATACGAATTGGGGTCGAAGCGTTTCCTGACCTATTACATGGTTTGCGGCATCGGTGCGGCGCTGATCCAGTATTTCACGGCGCTGGCGTTCGGCGAGCTGCCCATGTCGCTGGTTGGTGCTTCGGGCGCGGTGATGGGGCTGCTGCTCGCCTTCGGCGTCATGCACCCCAATGCGGTCATCATGCTGCTGATCCCGCCGATCCCGATGAAGGCCAAATGGTTCGTCATCATCTACGGCGTCATCGAACTTTTCCTCGGCTGGCGCGGCGTAGGCAATGTGGCGCATTTCGCCCACGTGGGCGGTATGCTTTGGGGTTTCCTGCTGCTCCACTGGTGGAAGCAGCGCGGCATAATCCGCTTCTGAGCCGATGTCCGAGACCTATTACAGCGGTTATGACAGCGACCGCGGCCGTAAGCCGCGGCGCAGTCTGTTCTGCGGCTGCTCGATCTGCTGATGACGCTCCTGACGGCCGTAACGGCCGTTACGATGGTCGTCACCTTTTTCGTCCCTTACGTCGATCCGGGCCGGGTGTGGTTCTTCCCCGTGCTGGGGCTGGCTGCACCGGCGGTCTATGTCGTCACGGTTGTTCTGGCGCTCTATTGATCATCCGCTGGCGGCTGGTGCGGGCCGGAATCGGTCGCGCTGGTGGTCGTCGGGCTTTTCAAGGTGTCGCTTTCTACAGACCTGAGTTCCGCCGTAATTACGGCGAGAGAGTACGACCGCCGCGCCTTCAAGGTGATGACCTATAACGTGCGGGGATTCTACGGCGAGAACGGACCAGCAGCGTGGGAGACGTGCTGCAGTTGATCGGCGACCATAATCCCGATATCATCTGCCTGCAGGAGTTCAACGCGCGGCTGGCCGGGCAGTCCGACGAGTTCGCATTGCTGGACGAGAAGTACGAAAGCGCCGTTTTCGGACGTACGCAGGCGCCCGATTCGCTTTACGGCGCGCCGCTGGTGATCCTGAGCAAATACCGCATCCTGCGCTCCGGCGTCGTGCTGACCCTGGCACTCGGTCTGGGCCGATCTGCTGATCGGCGACGATACGATTCGGGTGTTCAACAACCACCTGCGTTCGACGGCGATCAAGGCGGCCGACAACGACTACTCACCAACCGCGATTTCATCTCCGACACGGCACGCGAAGTCAAGATCCGCAGCATCGTGAGCCGCCTGCGCGAGAACAGCATCCTGCGTGCCGCACAGGTCGATAGCATTGCCGATGTCATCGCCGACGCGCGTGCGCGGTGCATCGTCTGCGGCGATTTCAACGATACGCCGATGTCCTATGTTTACCGCACGATGGCCGGGGGGCTGAACGACGCTTTCAGCAAGAGCGGTTCGGGCTATTCGCATACTTTCCGCGGCTTCTTCAATACGCTGCGTATCGACTATGTCCTCTGCTCCGACAGTTTCGACCCGGTTTCCTACGAGGTGCCGCAGGTCGAATATTCGGATCACCTGCCCGTCGTGGTGCGTCTCCAAAAGAATCTACTGAAT
>JBKSUH010000090.1:0-7496 GCA_047233565.1 Alistipes sp. | reverse complement strand
CGGTACTCCTTGATGATGGTGGTCGGGGTCTGGTTCAGGATGCCTTCCAGGCGGCGGTAGAGGTTGCGGATGCTGACACCCATCTCGTCGGCGATGAATTTCGTAGAGATTTCCGTGTTGGAAATGTTGTCGTTGATGATCTTCAGCATCTTGTCGATGAATTCCTTGTCGTCCTGGTGGAGCATCTTGCCGTCGGAGAGTTCGAAGGCGCTGATCGACGATTTGTAATAGTCCTTGAGCGAGCGGTTGCGTTTGAGCAGCTGCTCGGTCACGGCCTTCAGGTATTCGACGTTGAAGGGCAGCGTCAGGCAGATGTCGGCGCCGGATTCTACGCCTTTGATGCGTTCGTCGACCTGCTGTGCCGTCGAGAGCAGGATGACCGGGATGTGCGAGGTCAGCTTGCCCTGCTTGATGAACTGGATGAGCGACAGGCAGTCGGATTGCTCGGAGAGGGCGTCGCAGATGACGATGTCGGGGTGCATCTGTTTCAGCAGCTCGATCATCTCGGTTTTGCCCGACGGCATTTTGATGTTGTAGTCCGCGGCGAAAGCTCGGCCACGAAATTCATGATCTCCGAATTGTCGTTGACGATGAACACCGTCCTGCGGTTTTTGTCGAACGGGAATTCGCGCCGCGTCACGGTCGGCAGGGGCAGTCCGTATTCTTTGGACGCGGGCACGATGTTGTCTGCGGTCGGGGCGTTTTCGGCCGTGACTTTCAGTTGCGGCAGCAGTACGGTGAAGGTCGTCTGCGCGTTGGGAGTGCTTTCGACCTTGATTTCGCCCTGCATGCGGACCACGATGCTGTGGCAGATCGCCAGACGCAGGTCGCCCTGAAACGAGAGACCGCGCTCGCTCTTGCGCTCGACATAATCCAGCACGCGGTAACGGTCGAAAATGGCCTCGATGTCGTCGAGGTGGACCCCGATGCTGTCGTTTGCGGCCGCTATGAATAGTTCCCCGTCGTCGTTGCGGATCGTCAGGCTCACCGAGCCGTTGTAGGGAGTGTGCTTGAATGCATTGGACAACAGTGTGTTGAGGATCGTAGAAAGCCCTTCCCGGTCGCTCGGCCACGCCAGGTTGCGCTCGATGTCCAGCTTGCAGTGGATGCTGTTCTGCTCGGAGTATTCGCTGAAGGTCTCGGCGATTCCCTGGGCGATTTCGGCCACGGGAACCAGCTCGATGTTTTCATTCTCATCGTTTTGCGAGGTGCGGATACCGCGGAACTCGTGGAGCATGTAGATCAGGTCGTGGAGCTTCGACACGTTCTGCCGGATGGTCTGCGCGTATTTGAGGATGTAGGAGTCCGATTTACGGTATGTCATGATCTGCTGGCAGGGCCCCGAGATCATCGTCAGCGGCATGGACAACTCCTGCGTGATGTTCGAGAAGAATCGCATTTTCGATTCGTAGACCTCCTCTTTGCGCCGGCTTTCGAGGCGTTGCAGCTGTTGGGCCTTGCGCTGCCGGTAACGGAGCAGGTAATGGCGGATGACGCCCCGACTACGGCCAGCAGCAACAGCACGTAGAGACATTTGGCCGCCGCGGTCGCATACCACGCCGGTTTGAGACGTATCGGCAGCGAATAGACCGGACTTTCGGCCCCGGTAATGTTGTTGCGGTAACGCACGTCGAGCCGGTAGGTGCCGGCCGGCAGATCGGCGAACGAGAGTTGCGACGACGCGCCGGCCCACTGGTCGTTGTAGCCGTCCAGACGGCTGTAATAGCTGTAGTTGCTGCCGTTCACGTAGTCGAGCGCCGAGACCGTGATCTCGAAGATGCGCTGTCCGTGCCGCAGCGTCAGCACGCCCTTGTCAGAGAGCAGGTTGCCGATGTTGTGCACTCCGTCGTTGAGGCGCACGTCGCGGAAGAGGATCGGCGGGTTGAACGACTGTTCCTCGAAGCCGGTCTGTTCGACGGTAACCAGCCCGTTGATGCCGCCGAAGAAGAGCAGCCCTGTCTGCGGATCGGTGAAGTAGGCCCCGTCGCTGTATTCGATGGTATTCAGGCCGTAGGAGTATCCGTAGGTCACTACGTTACCCGTGTGGGGTGTATACTGCACCAGTCCGCGGTTGGTGCTCAGCCAGAGGTCGCCCTTGCGGTCGTCGAGGATGCCGTGCACGGTGTTGGTGATGCCCGGGATGAGCGTCGTGTCGCGTGCGACCTGTATCAGTCCGCCGCTCGTGCCGAACCAGAGGCTCTTGTCCTGGGTCTGGTGGATCGTGAAGATGTCGTTGACGATGGCGCTGCGGTTGTGGTCGAATTTGGCGATCTGGTGCGTATTCGTATGCGTGTTGTAGCGTACGGCCCCGCCTCCGCGGTTGCCGAACCACATGATCGAATCGTTCTGTTCGTAGAGGGCGAAGAAGAACTTTTTGACCTCCAGTTCCTCGTTGAAGTGGAGCCGCTTGACCTCGCGGATCTCGGGACGGGTCTGCGACCCGCCGAGCGTGATGCGGAATATGCCGCAGCCTACCGAGGCCACCCACAGCGTGTCAGGCGCCGTCTCGCGCAGCGTGTGGATGAACCGCATCTCCTCGGGGACGCCGAGGCGGTGAACCCTCCGGTCGGCATAGGAGTAGTAGTTCAGCCCGTCGCCGTCGGTGCCGATCCACAGCAGGTTGCGGCTGCTTGCGGCGAAAGTGTAGACCGAGTTGTCCAGCAGCTCGCTGTTGGCCGTGGTAATCTGTTCGACATGGGATGCGTCGAAGGTTTTTCGGTGGTAGAAATTGGGGATACGCAGCAATCCTTCGCCTTTGGTGCCCACCCACAGGCTGCGTTCGTGGTCGATGTAGAGCGCACGCACTGGTTTCGAAAGGTTGTAGGGCAGGTCGTTGAAGGTGATCGAACGGAAAGCCACCGCGTTGCGTGTGTGCTGGTAAAGTCCCTGCCCGTCGGTGCCGATCCATACGATTTCCTGCCGGGCATCGCGCAGCAGTGTCATGACGCCGCAGGTGATGTTGATATGTTCAGTTGCGTATTTTACACTGTTCTGCGGGGTGGTTTTCAGGCGGATGACGCCGTTGGTGCTGAACGACACGAGGTAATCGTTCCCGTCGCTGATGATGCGCGACACCTGCCCATGCGGCCATCTCGTCGCTCATGTCCTTGTTGTAGATCAGGCGGCGCTCCCGGATGTCGAATTCGTAGAATATGTGATTTTCGTCGATGAAGAAGCCGCTGCCGTTTTCGGCGAACGCGTATTCGGGATTCGAGACCGTGGGAACCGTTCGGGCTGTTCGATGCCGATCCGGTCGTTGTTTTGTCCGGGAATGCGACCGGTATGCGGAAGATTCCTTTGCGGGAGAATACCCACAGGGCGCCGTCGTCGTCCAGCTGCATGTCGAGGATGTCGGCGTAGTCGATGCCGGACATGGGCTGTACGGAGCTGAACCGGCGCGCCGCTGCGGTCGTAGTAGCTGAATTTGTTGTCCTGTGTGATGACGATCACCTCGTCGCTGCTGCGGGTGACGACCCGGTACATACCCTGGAAACAGGTGTGCGGTTCGACGTGCTTGCTGTCCGGATCGAACAGGTCGAGCCCGTAGTTCGTGCGTATCCAGAAAAGCGAGTCCGTCGTCACGGCGATCTCCTCGATGAGGTTGCCCGACAGGGGGGTATATTCGCCCCAGTCGTTCGGGAAGAGGCGCATGCGTTCGCCGTCCCACATGTTCAGCCCGTCGCACGAACCGACCCAGATGAACCCGTGTTTATCCTGTGCCAGCGAGAGGATGGCATTGTTCGATATGCCTTCGCGGCTCGATATCTGCCGCAGGTTGCTGGCTTGTGCTGCCGCACAGCACAGCAGGAGCAGCCAGACGAGACCGGGTTTTCGTGTCATGGGAACTGTCGGTTAGGTAGGTTTGAACTCTTTTGTGCAAATTTATGCAAAATACGGCTTAAATCGGATAAATATTGTGTCGAAAAGTCCAGAAAACAGACAAAAATCGTATTTTTGCGGTTGCAAAACCGGACCCGACGCCCCGATATGCGGGGCCGGAAGCGTGAAAATGCCTGTTCAGGAGTGTTTGGCACGGATGTGTACTATTTCTTCATGGATACGGACTGCCGATCGTTCCGGGTTTCCTAATTTTGTTAGCGAAAAACCTAAAAACCTTATTGCTTTATGAAAAAAATCGTACTCCTGTCGCTGTCTGTTTTCGCGGCGTTTTCCCTCTTTGCCCAGCAACCCCGCGACTGGGCGCAGTACGGGCGTTACGAACAGCAGAATGCCGCCCTGACGGGTGAACCCGTCGAAGTGGTCTTCATGGGTAATTCCATCACGGATAACTGGATCGGGGCCGATCCCGACTTCTTCGCCCGCAACGGCTTCGTCGACCGGGGTATCAGCGGCCAGACGACCGCCGAGATGCTCGCGCGTTTCCGCCGCGACGTCATCGACCTGAACCCGAAGGCCGTGGTGATCCTTGCCGGTATCAACGACATCGCTCAGAACAACGGCGCCATCAAACTCGAAAACGTCTTCGGCAACATCGTCTCGATGTGCGAACTGGCCACATACAACGGATCAGGTGGTGCTTTGCTCGTTGCTGCCCTGCGACCGCTTCTCGTGGCGGCCCGAAATGGAGCCTGCCGAGGAGGTCCGACGACTCAATACGATGCTGGAACGCTATGCCGCGGAGCAGAAGATTCCCTATGTGGATTACCATCGGGCGCTCGATAACGGCAGCGGCGGAATGTCCGAAGAGCTCTCCCAAGACGGCTGTCATCCGGTTCTTTCCGGCTATTTGCGGATGGAGTCGCTGGTCGTCGAAGGCATCAACCGGGCGCTCGGCGTTCAGAAAACATGGTATACAACCGTATTGCCTGCAAAATAACCGATAAATGATGAAGAAACTGCTTATTATGGCTTTTGCCGCGTCTGTTTTCGCGGCTTGCTGCAACAACGGCGGCGCGGCGTGCGACGCCCGCAATCTCGATCGCGCAAAGGCGACGCTCGATTCGATATACGCGCATTACGGCGTCGCCGACCGCTGCCTCTTGCGCGAAAACTATCCGTTCAATGCCGATTACAAAGCGGGTTATCTCGCCTCCGAAGACCAGGCGCGTCCGAATCCCTATTCCTACCTGTGGCCCTTCTCGGGAACGCTCTCGGCTGTAAATACGATCCTCGAGGAGGATGCCTCCTATCGCAGCGTGCTCGACGGCCGTGTGCTGCCGGGGTTGGCCGAGTACCTCGACACGACGCGGATGCCGGCGGCTTATGCCTCCTATATCAATACGGCTCCGGCGTCGGATCGTTTCTACGACGACAACGTGTGGCTGGGCATCGACTTCTGCGATATCTACGAGGCTACGGGCGACAAGAAATACCTCGCCCAGGCCGAGATGATCTGGAAATTCATCGAGAGCGGCACGGACGACGTGCTGGGCGGTGGTATCTACTGGTGCGAACAGAAGAAACATTCGAAGAATACCTGCTCCAATGCTCCGGGAACGGTTTATGCGCTGAAACTCTATGCCGCGACGGGCGACGGCCGCTACCTCGAGCAGGGCAAAGGGCTCTATGCCTGGACAAAGGAGCACCTGCTCGACACCGGGGACGGGCTCTATTTCGATAACGTGTCGCTCGACGGCAATATCGGCCGTGCGAAGTTTGCCTACAACAGCGGCCAGATGGTACAGGCGGGGGCGCTGCTTTACAAGGCTACGGGCGATGAAAGCTACCTGAAAGATGCGCAGCGCACGGCCGCCGCATGCTACGACTATTTCTTCGAGGAATTCACGCCCGCGGACGGTGAGGCATTCCGCATCATCCGCAAGGGAAACGTGTGGTTCTCGGCCGTGATGGTGCGCGGGCTCGTCGAACTCTATGGCATCGACGGCAATGCGGCTTACCTCGGCGACGTGCAGCGCACGCTCGACTATGCGTGGGAGCATGCCCGCGATGCGCAGGGGCTGTTCGAGACCGACTTTACGGGGGCGGACAAGCAGTCCGAGAAGTGGCTGCTGACGCAGGGCGCCATGGCCGAGATGTACGGACGCATGAGCGGCGTGAAACTGGACCAGACAAAATAACCATACTCAACTTACACATTGCAACAAAATGAAAATGAAGAAAATCCTTAACATCTGCCTTGCGGCCGCCGTGGTGTGCGCCGCAGAGGGCGTCTCGGCCCGCACGGTGAGCCTTTCCGCTCCCGCCGAAGCCCCGCAGCCCGCTGCGCGCGCAAGCCGCAGCTCCGATGCCTGCCGACAATACGCGTATGGCCAAGCCCGGCAAGAAGACCAAAGCGCAGACGCCGGCCGCATATGCCGCGACGAACCGTCCCGCCGAAGCCGAACGTCTGTTCCGCTCGGAAGCCGTGGAACAGGAGATCGCCCGCATCAAGGGTGTGCTGACCAACGCCAAGCTGGCGTGGATGTTCGAGAACTGCTTCCCCAATACGCTCGACACGACGGTCCGCGCCCGCAAGGACGCCAACGGCAAGGACGATACGATCGTTTATACGGGCGATATCCATGCCATGTGGCTCCGCGACTCCGGTGCGCAGGTGTGGCCCTATCTCCAGCTGGCCAATAAGGACGAGCACCTGCGCAGCATGCTGGCGGGCGTTATCCGCCGCCAGTTCAAGTGCATCGAACTCGATCCCTACGCCAACGCATTCCTCGATCCCTACGATCCGAATCCCGACCACCAGTGGATGAGCGACCAGACCGAGATGCGCCCCGAACTCCACGAGCGCAAGTGGGAGATCGACTCGCTCTGCTACCCGCTGCGGCTGGCTTATCAGTACTGGCTGGTGACGGGCGACGACTCGGTGTTCGACGAACATTGGATGGCGGCCATCAGGAACATACTCAAGACCTTCCGCGAGCAGCAGCGCAAGGAGGGTGTCGGCCCCTATACGTTCATGCGTGTGACCGACCGCCAGCTCGATACGGTCTGCAACATGGGCAAGGGCAATCCGGTGAATCCCGTCGGGCTGATCGCTTCGGTATTCCGTCCCTCGGACGATGCGACGACGTTCCTCTTTCTCGTGCCTTCGAATTTCTTTGCCGTGACTTCGCTGCGCAAGGCTGCCGAAATCCTGACCAAAGTTAACGGACAGGCCGCGCTGGCTGCCGAGTGCACCGAGCTGGCTGCCGAGGTGGAGACGGCACTCAAGAAATACGCTACCTACAACCATCCCGAATACGGAACGATCTACGCCTTCGAGGTCGACGGTTACGGCAACCGTTTCCTGATGGACGACGCCAACGTGCCGAGCCTGCTGGCGATGCCCTACCTGGGCGATATGGACGTGAACGATCCGATCTACCAGAATACCCGCCGCTTCGTGTGGAGCGAGGCGAACCCCTACTTCTTCCGCGGTTCGGCTGGCGAAGGCATCGGCGGCCCGCACGTCGGTTACGACATGGCCTGGCCGATGAGCATCATGATGAAGGCCTTTACCTCGCAGGACGATGCCGAGATCAAGCGCTGCGTAGAGATGCTGATGACCACCGATGCCGGGACGGGCTTCATGCACGAGT